>CAZATZ010000027.1:0-13103 GCA_964488175.1 uncultured Spirochaetales bacterium | reverse complement strand
AAACGTTAGCTTCTCCGATATTTTCAACGACGAGCAAGGATTGGGGTTTATTGCAGAAATAACAATGCAAAGTATACATAAAAGAGAGCTATTCTATTTCGCACGAACTCACCAACCCCCCTCCTCTATTCTTTTTGAGCAGCTTTTAGCACAGCTAGAAGGAAACCGAGTTACTCAGGCTATCGTGACTCTCTTGATAGATGTCGACGATGAGTTAAGAAAAAAATACGAGCGAAACCCTATCGTCTTTCTCGAACTCGCCACCTTTCTAGAAGGGTTGCAAGAAGAGGTCTCAGAAGAAGTTCCCCAAGAGGTCTCTGCTGAGGTCTCTGACAATACTTCTGATACGCCAGAGAGTCCCGAATAAAGAGAACCCTCCTACCAATATTCTGTCGGGTACCTCTAAAAAGTCGGTTTCAGAAAAGATTGCGTTAAAGCTGAAACCGACTTTTTTAGAGCTACCTTTAATCCTATCTCCGTGAACTCTCCCTATAAAAAGGGAAACGTTGAGACAAAACCAAACCAAATCCCTCCCTCTAAATCTCTATTTTTTAAGATTTCTACCGTAAAAGTAGAGATAGGGTACCTCTCAAAATTCGGTGTCGGAGAGAGGTTAAGAAATTTTGAGGTAAGGAAAAACGCTGACAACGGAGTCTCGCCAAGGATTACCAAATATCATCAAGCATCACCACGTAGTACCATACCGATAAAATGGGTATTTTAGCGGTAATCCAGTGGCTTAAGATCGACAAAAGAGATAATGTTATTTTCCTAGAGAATCTACATTCTGTGTACTTGGTGAAAGGAAGAGAATCTATGTGTGGAATTGTTGGGGGAATAGCGCAACGGGGAATAGGAAATATCCTACTAGAGGGCCTTCTTGCTCTAGAGTATCGCGGGTACGACTCTGCGGGAATATGTCTGGCGGAGGGAGATAGTTTAAACTATCTTCGCTCGGTAGGAAAAGTGGCTAAGCTAGCCAAAAAATTCAAAGAAGAGGAGCGAGACGGCTCTCTGGGGATCGCCCATACTCGGTGGGCAACCCATGGAGGTGTGAATACTCAAAATTCTCACCCTCACCGATCGGACTCTCTCTATCTCGTACATAACGGGATCATTGAAAATTACCAAAGCCTCAAAACTCGTCTAATTGCGGAGGGGTACGCCTTTACCAGCGAGACCGATACGGAGTGTTTTGCTCACTTGATACACTCGCACTACCAAAAAGAGGGCGACCTACTTCAAGCGATTCGACAGGCGAGAAAAGAGGCCAAAGGGGCGTACAGTATCGCTATCTTCGATAGCAAGAACCCCAACCAGTTAATTGGTATCCGTCGTGGCTCTCCCCTACTGGTCGGAGTCGGGATTGGCGAGCTATTTTTAGCCTCAGATCATCTCGCCCTACTCCCCGTCACTCGAAAATTTATCTACCTAGAAGAGGGAGATTTAGTCGTTCTAAAAAGAGAGATCTCCCCCGAAGGTCCGCCCACCTTCACCAAAGAGTTTTTTAACGAAGAGGGCCAACCCGTCACTCGCCAAGAGATTGAGTTGGAGATCGAAAAAGAGTCTCTAGGCAAGGGGCAATACAAGCACTATATGCAGAAAGAGATACACGAACAGAGTGAAATCCTTTTTAACTTAGTGAAACGTATGCTGACTCCCAATGAACTATTTCCACCCAGTGCGAGGTCGATCTTAAAAGATCTGAAGGCGATTCAGATCGTCGCCTGCGGAACCTCTTACAACGCTGGACTCGTCGTAAAATACTGGGTTGAGTCTCTCCTCGATATCCTCTGTCTCGTTGAGACCGCCTCTGAGTTTCGTTATCGAAAAGCCGTCACCCCCTCTGACACCCTCTTTATCTCCATCTCGCAATCGGGGGAGACCGCCGATACCTTGGCGGCACTAGAGAAGGCGAAGAGAGAGAAAAATTACCTAGGAACTCTCGCTCTGTGCAACGTACCCAACTCTTCACTCGTTCGCGAGTCCGATTTCTCCATGATGATGGAAGCGGGGCGGGAGGTGAGTGTCGCATCGACCAAGGCGTTCACAGCTCAACTAACCTCTTTTCTCATTCTGATACACGCCATCGCCAAGGAAAAGGGAGACGAGAAACTCTGTCAAAAGCTAGAAAAGAGTCTCGTAAAACTACCTGAAGGAGTCACTGAGGTTCTGAAAAGAGAGGGAAAAATTACCTCTCTCGCCTCCCACTTTGTCGATAAAAAGGACGCTCTGTATTTGGGGAGAGGGAGTCAGTTTCCTATCGCTCTCGAAGGGGCGTTGAAGTTGAAGGAGATCTCCTACATTCACGCCTCGGCGTACGCAGCGGGTGAGCTGAAACACGGGCCACTCGCTCTTGTCGATTCGCAAATACCCGTCGTTGTTGTCGCCCCAAACAATACCCTACTCAAGAAACTTCACTCGAACATAGAGGAGGTCAAGGCGAGAGGCGGCTGTTTCTACCTCTTTACCGACGCCGAGAGTCCTATGGAGTACGGAGAGAACGGTCACTTCGTCTCGATGCCCTCTTGCGACGATCTGCTCGCACCCATCACCTACTCGATTGGACTGCAACTCCTCGCCTACCATATCGCCGTCCACAAGGGAACCGATGTCGATCAACCTAGAAATCTAGCAAAAAGTGTGACCGTAGAGTAGATTCTCTCTTGGCGAGGATAGACCTTTTCTTAAGAGAGTGGCAGAGAGGTACCCCCAAGACATAGAATAAAAGATCGAATTTGAACCGTTCAATAGAAAAGGAGAGCTAGATGAAAGAAGTCACGGAAAAAAAATTGCCCAAGAGAGATGAGGTCGATCGTCAAGATAGGTGGGATTTATCCGCTCTCTTTGATTCGGACGAAGCGTGGAAAAAGAGCCTCAAATTATTTGAAAAAGAGCGGGAGGCCATCGGTAAATTTCAAGGAAAACTAAACACAAAAGAGAGTATCAAAGAGGGGTTAGACCTCCTTCTCTCTCTCGCTCTTCAAGATGAGTCGCTAGGGTATTACGTCTTTTTGAGAAAGGACGAGGATATCGAATCTCGAGAGGCGAATGAACTCTATGAAGAGTATAGTCGATCGGCGGTCGAATATAGCGAGCTTTGTAGCTTTTTTTTCTCAGAGATACTTCAGAATACCCAAGAGTTTTTAGACTCGCTCTTAGAGAGTAAAGAGTTCTCAGAGTACCGAATCTTTCTAGAGAAGGAGATCCGATACAAACCACACACCTTAAAGAGTTCCGAAGAGAGACTACTCGCGGGAATGGGGGAGTTTACCGATCTGCCCAGCCGTGGTTTTTCTGTCTTGACCAACGTCGATATGGATTTTGGACAGATAGAAAAAGGGGGAGAAAAATCTCCCCTCACGCAGTCCTCTTACGCCTCTTTTCTACGTGACCAAGAGAGAGAGATCCGAAAAAAAGCGTATTTCCAATTTCTAAAAGAGTTTGATAAACATAAAAATACGCTCGCAACTCTCTACGCAGGAAGTATTAAAAAAGATGGGTATTTCACCAAAATCCGAAATTTCAAGAGTTCCCGAGAACGGGCCCTCTTTGGAGACAAGGTCGATGTAAAGGTCTACGACACCCTAATAGAGATCGTCCACAAAAACCTACCCCTTCTCCATCGATATTACGATCTACGAAAACGGGTCTTACAACTAGAAGAGCTGACTCTCTACGATCTGGCGGTTCCTCTCGTCAAAAACGAGCCGATAAATTTACCTTATGATCAAGGTGTTGACCTCTTAGAAAAGGCCTTCTCCCCTCTCGGCGAGGAGTATGTCTCAACGGTAACCGAGGGACTGCGAGGACGGTGGGTCGATCGCTACGAGAATAAGGGAAAGAGATCGGGGGCGTACTCGGCGGGTTCGTACCGAGGAGATCCCTATATTTTGATGAACTACCGAAGTGATGATATCGACTCTCTCTTCACCTTGGCACACGAAGCGGGTCACTCGATGCACTCTTGGTACTCGAAGCGAAACAACCCCTTTCAGCACTATAACTACACCATCTTTGAGGCCGAGGTCGCCTCCACCTTCAATGAGCAACTTCTCGCCGATTATCTTTTAGGTCGTGACGACTTTCTAGTTCCTAAAGCGTATCTCTACACCTCTTTAATAGAGGATATCATCGGGACGGTCTTTCGCCAGACGATGTTCGCCGAATTTGAAAAAAAACTCTACCATTCGAGTGAAAAAGGGACTCCTTTGACCCTCGATTTCTTTCGTCAAACCTACCGAGAATTATGCGAACTTTATTACGGAGAGGGGGTCGTCTTAGATGAGTACTGTGATCTTGTCGGATTACGAATCCCCCATTTTTATCGTGCGTTTTATGTCTATAAATACGCCACGGGACTCTCCGCCGCTGTCACCTTATCTGAGGGGGTTTTACACAGTGGTACAACAAACAGGGAAAAGTACCTACTTTTCCTCAAATCGGGCGGATCTCACTACCCACTCGACTCTTTACGCAGAGCAGGAGTCGATCTGGAATGTGGAAAACCTGTGGAAAACACGATGATAAAGTTCGGAAATCTCTTGGATAAACTGGAGAAAACTCTTGGATAAATAGGAGAAAACTCTCCCCTTTTCCCCACAAGGTAAAGGGGGGCCTCTTTTTGAAATAAGGGGGGCAATAAACCGAGAAAAGAGTACCCAGTCAAGAGATTTCAAGAGCTAAAAATACGGTAAAAATATAGCGAAATAAGAGCGAGTATATCGTCCCTCTTTTCGTGGTTTGAGATCATATTAAAAAAATCGAATTAGAAGGTTTTTTTAACGCCATCCAGAGAGGAGGAACCTACCTTTGAGCGAAAGAACCGGTCTTTTAATACAGGTTCGCCTTGCGTCGACACGTTTTCCCCAGAAGGCGTTAAAAGAGGTGGGGGGCGTACCTAGTATTCAGCGGGCCATGCAGTTTTTATCCCCTCTCCAATCTCTGGCAAAAGAGGTGGAGATCAAGGCGTTAATCTACCCAGAAAAGGATGATGACGTTCTTCGCCCTCTCGCAGAGCGAATGGGGTTCGACGTTTTTAAGGGGAGTCCAGACAACCTACTCCAACGCTACCTCAACGCTGGACAGCACTTCAACTTGACGAATATCATTCGAGCCACGGGCGACAACCCCTTTACCTGCCCTCTCTTGGCTTCAAACTGCTTGCGTACACATATCGAACAGAAGAACGACTTAACGGCGTATAGCGAGATTCCTCTGGGCAGTGGCGTCGAAGTTCTACGTCTTGACGCCTTGAGTTCCGCCTTTGCGGAGACGAGTGATCCGTACGACTTAGAACACGCGACCCCCTTTCTTCATAAAAACCCGACTCGGTTTCGTCTTCAATACCTACCCCCTCCCCCAGAATTTCACTACCCGAAGATGCGCCTTACGTTAGATACTCAAGAAGATTGTACTCGTTTGAATCGACTCTACGACCATCTCTTCGCCGAAAATCGACCAGATCCGACATTCACAGAGGTCGTTGATCTCTACAAGAGATTAGCCGAAAAAGAATCAAGCTTTCCTCTCTAGCATTTAAACAAATCAAAAGGAACTTTTATGAAAAAAAATCTCTATTTTATTCGCCACGGACAGACCGAATACAATTTAAAACGGATCTATCAAGGGCAGACAACTCGATCTTTGAAGGGACATAATCTCGATATCTCACTGAATGAGTACGGTAGACAGCAAGCGACAGAGGCCGCCAGTCGGTTAAAAGAGATCTTTCAAGATTTCGACTCCTCTTGGGTCATACTCTCCTCCCCTCTTCAACGAGCCAAAGAGACAGCCCAACACATCGCTCAAGAGTTTCCGCAGAGTCGTTTACTCTTCGACGATCGCCTTAAAGAGAACTATTTTGGAGCTCACGTCGAGGGTTCGACCTTCGAAGAGGTCTTTGCTTTGTCCTACGATCCTCCCCTGACCTTCTCTAATCCAGTCACAGGGGGTGAGTTTTCCGTCTCATCGGGAAAAGAGATCTCGGAGATGTCGCGAGACTCTCGAGAAGAGTACGACTTGGTTAGCTTTGGAGAGGGGGCTGAGAATAGAAGAGAGGTCGGATTGCGCGTTCAAGAGGCGATCAAGGACTTTTGGGATCAGAACCCCCAAGAGGAGGGGTTGATCTTGGTCGGACACCGTTCGATGTGGCGATCTTTTCTCTCTCTCGTCTGCCGTGAAGAGGCGAAGAACAACCTTGGGAATGGAGAAATTATGTCTCTTCTCTGGGATGAGTCGGAGGGGTGGAGTGTCTTAGAGAGGTTTGAGAACTCCTATAACTTTGACCCGTTGGCGTGAGAATTCGATAAGAGAGGAGGTTCAGCGTCTCGTTTGCTGAGAACCAAGGAGTTCATAGGGTTGCATGCGTGTTGCGATGTAAAGAAACGGGGTATCCGCCAAAGAGACGAGCAGTTTTAATACGTAGGTACTAAGAAAGATTTGCCAAAGAAGTGGCCCCTCGAGAAAACCCAAGAAGGCTATCGAGACGAAGAGAGCGGTATCGATCAACTGGCTAATCAGCGTACTAAGATTGTTTCTCAACCAGAGGTATCCTCGACTCGGTTTTCGGCTTTTTAGGTAGTGATAGATAAAAACGTCGTGAATTTGCGAGAAGAAGAAGGCGATAAAACTAGCTAAAACAAGGCGAGGAGTAAAGGAGAATATCTTTTTTAGCGAATCGTGTGAGAGGTCTCCCGCACTCGGCTGAAACAGAAGGGTCAATTGGGAGTAGAGGGTAAAGAGGACTAAAGAGGCCAGTCCAACATAGACGGCTCTCTTTGCCTCCTTTTTTCCGTATCTTTCAGAGATCAGATCGCTGGCAAAAAAACAAGAACCGTACAAGATATTTCCAAGAGTCGCCTCGACGCCAAAGAGCTGAACAAACTTAATCACCTGTAAGTTCGCCAAAAGGGTAGCGAAGACGATCCATACGTAGAGTCCTACGAGTCCACTAAATCGGAAGATGAGGACAAGAAGACCGAACGTGAGAAAAATAGTTGAGAGCCACAAAATTTCATTCATGAAAGATGCCCGAGAGAGATCGCCATCCTAAGAGTCATCAGTACCACGCCACTGCTCCAACCGAGTCTCTATAAAATCGAGTGTTTCCCTGTGCTGATCTCCCTTTTTTTTACTCGTGAGGGGGGGACCAAACTCTATCCGGTTAATTTTTTCAGGTCGAAGCCAACCAAGACCTTTCACCCTCTTTCCCATCTCCCACCCATCCGTCTTAAGTGCGACTGGTTGGGGGGTTAAGTTGCATATTTTCGCCAAGCTAATACCGATAGAATTAAATTTTTCTCGGTCAAAATGACGCATGCGAGTTCCTTCTGGGAAAATGATAATTGATCTCTGTTCGGAGGCGCGTCCCTTGACCTCTTCGACGAGATGCGAAATCTCTTTGGAGGTATTTTCTCGAGAGGTTGGGATCGCTCTCATCCTTCGCATTAAACTGCCAAAGAGAGGGATCCACATCAGTTCTTTTTTGACGACAAAAGAGACGGGGGTCAGAGGGTGGAGAATACCAGCGAGTAACTGCGTCTCCATAATTCCCATATGGTTCGCAATAAAAATGATGGGGAACTGATCCTCTTTGATATGTTCAAATCCTGAAAATTCGAATTGGAGTCCGTACTGTTCACAGAAAAATAAAAAACGGCAACTCTGTATGAAGGTCTTCTTCTCGTGCCATCTTCTCAGTAGAGCGGAAAATCCGATGGCGAGAGTAAAGGCACAGTACGCAGAGTAGAACAATATATTGCGAAAAAGTCGCATGTTGCCGAAGAGGAGAGAGTCGGGATCTCGCTCTTTTGTCTTATAGTAAGAATTCTCTTTTATCTGATAAAAGAGGTCTTCTCGAAATTCTTGAATTCTCCGTCTTGCCACACCTATTCCTTCCTTTATCGCTTGTGTTAGCAGAAGAATTCTTAGGTGGTACCTCTAAAAATAAAAGCGTTAGCTTCCAACACAAGTACAAAGATTTTCGGGCTATCAGTATCTATTTCCAGTCAGAGCAAAGAGAGTCGTATCTAAATGCGACTAGAAATATCCGAACCTATCGAAAAAGAACTAGCGAGTCTTTGATGAACTCAGTTTCTCTTTGACTTTTGTCGCAGCCTTTCCTTTTCGATCTCTGAGGTAGTATAATTTCGCTCGGCGAACCTTTCCCTTTCGAACGACATCGATTCCCTCGATCTTAGGCGAGTGGATGGGGAAGATTCTCTCGACACCGACTCCGTGAGAAATTTTTCTAACGGTGACGGTTTTTGAGACTCCAGAGTTATTGACAGCGATCGCAATTCCCTCATAATCTTGGATTCGCTCGACCTTTCCCTCAATAATCCGATAGTGTACGCAGACGGTATCTCCCACGCGAAACTCTCTGTTGTCCTTTAGCTCTTCAGCCGTTACTTGTTTAATCGCATCCATGATTTTCCTCTAAAAATTTCTGATATAAATCGGGTCTATTTTTCTTTGTTTTTTCAATCCTTTTATTATATCGCCACTCGGCGATTTTTGCGTGATGCCCATTTTGTAAAACCTCGGGAACACCACGCCCTTGAAACATCGCAGGTTTCGTGTAGTGAGGGTACTCTAAAAGACCATCAACAAAACTCTCTTCTTCAAGAGACTCCTTTTTTATCACCCCTGGGCAGAGACGGTAGATGGTATCAATAAGAACCAAGGTCGCATTCTCTCCAGAAGAGAGAACGTAGTCTCCTAGGGAGAACTCCTCATCAACATACATATCGATAATGCGTTGATCAACTCCCTCGTATCGTCCACAGATAAAGACGAGTTCATCGTACTCGTCGGCCAATCTCTGAGCGTCCGCTTGAGTGTACAACTTTCCAGCAGGAGAGGGGAAAATAACCCTTCTCCGTCTTCCCTCTTCAACGGGGAGACTCTCCATCGCAAGGCTAATCGGCTCTGGTTTAAGCAACATTCCCACTCCCCCACCGTAGGGAGAGTCGTCACAATTTTTGTGTTTATCGTAGGCGAAATCACGAATGTTAACAAGCGATTTCTCAATTTTTCCGTCTTCAACCGCCCTTCCCATAATCGAATGGTTGAAAAAAACATCAACGAGATCGGGGAAAAGAGTCAGAACCGTAAATTTCACGAAAAAAAAGGTCTCCTCTCAACGCTACTCTCATAAGGGTATCTCTAAAGAACTCTTTTATTCCTTTTCGGGAACGGGTTCCAATAACCAGCGGTTTTTTAATTCAATCGTCTTCTTTTCTCGTTGAACATCGCCGATAAAAGGCTCTTCAAAGGGGATAAGTTGAGGCTTCCCCTTTTGGATTTTTTTACTATCTCCCTTTATGTTTTCATTTGCGTTTTCATTTGCATTTTCATTTTCGGCTAAGGACAGGGGTAACGCCTCTAAAAAGAGTCTGCCTCCCCCCTCCATAAGACCAACAACACGACCAATCTCCTCTCCCTCAAAAAGAAGCGAAGAATCGACGAGTTCAAAATAGTAGTAATCGCCATCATCACAGGGAAGAAGCTCTTCCTTGCCTAACCAAATTTCACCACCGACAAGAGAGCGAACCTTCTCTCTCGATTCATACTCTTCAAAGAGAAATTGAACCTTTTTTGAGTGGATGCGACTCTCTTTTAGAACCAGAGGTTTTTGAAATGAATTTCCCTTCTTGAAAAAGAGGGTTCGCCCCACTTCTAACAGCGAGGCACTCTCTGAACTCCCCCGAATATGACAAAATCCAGAAACGCCGAAAGGTGAACCGATTCGAGCAATAAAAACCAGTTCATCTTCTTTCGTCATTTGTGCTTTAGCCATTTTCGGATTAATTTAAAATCTCTAGTTCGTAATTGTGGTTCTCTTTACTGGAGACGACGCTCAAAAGGGTTCGGATCGCATTCGCACGACTGCCACCCTTTCCGATAATTCGCCCCATGTCATCCGAATGGACACTCAACTCAACAACAGAGGTTCTCCCTCCGGGAATAAAATTTATCTTAACGTCGTCGGGATTTTCCACCAACGAGTGAACGAGATAGGAGACTAATTCTTGAGATTTTTGACTTGCCATAAGACTAGGACGAGACCTTATTTAAGAGGCGACGAACCGTATCACTCGGCTTAGCACCTACGCCTAACCAGTAATCGACACGTTCTCTATCGACTTTAATCTGTCTCTCTTCGCTCTCGACAGGGTGATAATACCCTAAGTCTTCCAAGCTCTTTCCGTCTCGAGCCCTTCTTGAATCGATGGCAACGATTCGGTAATAAGGCCGATTCTTTTTTCCCATTCTTTTTAAACGTAACTTGACCACAAATTCTCCTTGAATATAGATGTCGCTTACTCTGCTAACTCGGAAAAACCGAGCCAGTCTTCGCATTTTACCTAAAAGAAACTACCGTGTAAAGAGATACTCTCAAAACCTTTTTCTTCGCTTCTTTTTTAAGATTCTCAATCTTCCTCTAAAACAGAGGCGTCATAACTCTCTTTGTCCATCAAGTGAGAAGTATCATCACTCAGTGGTTTAATTTTACAGATCCACCCCTCTCCTAAGGCGGACTGGTTGACCAACTCTGGGCTATCTTCTAACTCTTCGTTGATCTCTACGATTTCTCCCGAAATAGGGGCGTAGATATCATTCGCCGATTTAACCGACTCGACCGCACCAAACTGATCTCCCGCCGTGAAGCTCTCTCCGACCTCGGGAAATTCGATATAGACGACGTCTCCGATCTTGTTTTGAGCAAAATCACTAATCCCACAGACAAAAAGAGAACCCTCTTTTCTGGCCCACTCATGGCTCTTGGCGTAAAATTCCTTCATTAAACTCTCCTCTTTTTGTCCCTTGTATAAAATTGATGGGGAATGATAAAAAACACAGACTCTTAACTAGTACCTGATTAACGGTATGTAGGTCGGTACAAAGGTCTTTTGGCAACCTTCGCCCGTTTTGTTTTTCCTCGCACCTGAATGACGATCTCCTGCTCAGGTTTCGAAAAAGCTATCTCAACATAGCCATTTCCACAGTACTTATCAAGTGTCGGGCAGTATAATCCGCTGACAACCTTTCCAATGACTCTTTCGTTCTCATCCAAAATGTCATAACCCTCTCGTGCCACCCCTTTTTCCAAGAGGACGAAGGTGATCAATTTCTTGGTGAGTCCGTCCTGCATTAGCCGCTCAACACTCGATTTTCCAATAAAATTACTGTTAAAATCGCACGCCCACTTCAAGAGTGCCTCTGGTGGATGTATCGTCTCGTCAAGCTCGTGTCCGTAGAGGGGAAATCCCGGTTCAAATCGCAGACTATCCCTCGCCGCAAGACCGCAAGGTAAAATTTCTGTGTGCTTTTTAAAATTCTCTAAAATTGACCTCCAGAGAGAGACCGCAGAGCTAGAGGTAGCAAAGATCTCTACTCCGTCTTCCCCCGTATAACCAGTTCTTCCTGCGAGAAAGGAGTTGCCGTCAAACGATAACTCTTTCGCTCCAAATCTAGGCCACGCCTCTTCACTAGAGAGATCCTCTCCCAAGATTTTCTCCAAGGTTGGAATCACCTGAGGGCCTTGAAGGGCCAAGAGAGCACTCTCTTGGGTCATGTCCTCGAGAGAGACTTTGTAGTCAGAACTTTTTTCGACCAACCACTCCCAGTCTTTGGTTAAGTTGGAGGCGTTGACAACGAGAAGGTACTGACTCTCCTCTAGGCGGTAGAGAAAGACGTCGTCCAAGATGCCACCCTCTTCGTTTAAGAGGAGTCCGTATCCCGAGAGTCCAACCGATAATTTGGTCACGGCGGAGGAGATCAGAGTATCGAGAAAGAGGGTACTCTCCTCCCCTGTGATTCGGAAGCGTCCCATGTGAGAGACATCAAAGAGACCGGCACTTCGTCGAACAACTCGATGCTCTTCGACGGCTCCAGCACTATAGTATAGTGGCATTTGAAAACCGGCGAAAGGAGCCATTTTAGCCTCTAGGGCGACATGTTCTTGGTACAAAGGAGTCTCTTTCATTTATTCCTCCATCTCAAAATCCTCGGGAATCTCTAAATTAGAGGCGACCGACTGAACATCTTCGTTATCTTCTAACTTCTCTATCAGTGCCAGAACTTTGCTGGCGGCTTCACTCTCTAGCGTAATACGAGTCTCGGGAACCATCGCTAATTCCGCCGAATCGGGGGCAAACCCCTTCTCTGTCAATGTTTCAACAACGGTTGTAAAATCGCTCGGCTCTGTGATAATTTCAATCGAGTCGTTCTCCTCAACCACGTCGTCGGCTCCCGACTCCAACGCCTCTTCAAAGAGCTTCTCGGGATCAACCTTATCCTTCTCAAAAAGAATAATACCCTTTCGTGAAAACTGATAGCTCACCGCCCCCGTTGTTGCGAGAGAACCGCCGTTTTTACTCAGAATGGTTCGGACATCCGCCGCCGTTCTATTTTTATTGTCCGTCAACGTATCAATGAGAAGACCGACCCCTCCGTGGGCGTACGCCTCGTAGGAGAGTTCTACGTATTCGATGCCATCTAAATCGCCCGTTCCCTTCTTTATCGCTCGCTCGATATTATCCTTTGGCATATTGGCGGCCTTCGCCTTGAGTAAGACGGTACGAAGACGGGGGTTAGACTCTGGGTCTCCTCCCCCTGCGCGAGCCGCCACCGTCAACTCTTTGATAACTTTTGTGAAAAGCTGGCCCCGTTTTGCGTCGGCTGCCCCCTTTTTGTGCTTGATGGTCGACCACTTACTGTGTCCTGACATAAATTCCTATTCTCCATCCTAATTATGGGCTGAAAGACTCATTTAGTACCGTTATAAATCTCGGCTAAACTCCGTTTTTAGTTCCTTGATTTGCCAAAAAAGATCTTCGTTATTTTCTGAAATCGAATTTTTAGAGGTAGCCCTATTTAATAAAAGGATCTTCCCGACGTTAGTATAAATTGTACGGTAGAGAGAGGCAATAGGATTGGAAAAATATGAGAGCCTCCCAGAATTCATCTGAGACTCTTTTTAAGACCGATGAAGACCCCTACCCCGCTCTTTTGCCTCTTCATTTTCTGAAGGGTACCTCTAAAAAACCCTTTTTCATTTCTAACTCGATCTTTTCTGTCAATCCCATGATTTGTTA
>CAZATZ010000026.1:0-13167 GCA_964488175.1 uncultured Spirochaetales bacterium | reverse complement strand
AATGAGTTATATTCCCCATACCCCCGCCGAAAGAGAGCGAATGTTAAAAAAGATCGGGATCGACTCCCTCGAAGCCCTTTTCGAGGTGATTCCCCCGTCTAAAAGAGAGCCGACTCTTCACCTAAAAGAGGGTCTCTCAGAACAAGAGGTCTCTTCACAGCTGCAAACCATCGCCTCAAAGAATCACGAGAGTCACCAAGATCGATGGTTCTTAGGAGGGGGGATCTACCGTCACTACTCTCCTGCGGTCGTCGATGCGATTATCTCTCGTGGCGAGTTTTTTACCAGCTACACCCCGTATCAACCAGAGGTGAGTCAGGGGACTCTACAGGCCACGTTTGAGTTTCAGACGATGATCAGCGAGATTTATGGGATGGAGGTCGTCAACGCCTCTCACTACGACGGGGCAACGGCGATGGCCGAGGCGGCGTTGATGGCGAGACGTGTCAATTCGAAACGGAAAAAAATTGTTCTCGATTCGGGAGTTCATCCCGAATATCGCCACGTTCTACAGAGCTATCTAGAGGGCGAAGGGGTCGAGTCCTTCTACGAGGGTGAAAATGAGATCGACGAAGAGTGTGCCTGCTTCATCCTCTCATACCCCTCCTTTACAGGAGAGTTACAGGATCTGGAAGCGGTGGCGAAGAGGGTGCATGAGGCGGGAGCTCTCTTTATTGTTCACGCCGACCCCCTCTGTTCTGTCCTCTTTAAATCACCTGGAGAGGCGGGAGCCGACATTGTCACGGGAGAGGGTCAACCGTTAGGACTCTCAACCAATTTTGGAGGGCCTCTTCTTGGACTTTTTGCCACGACAAAGAAATTAGTGAGAAAGATACCGGGTCGGATCGTCGGAGAGACGACCGACGCTTTGGGCAATAGAGGGTGTGTATTGACCTTTGCGGCGAGGGAGCAACACATTCGCCGAGAGAAGGCGACGAGTAATATCTGCTCGAATCAGGGACTCATGACCTTGGCAGCGAGTGTCTATATCGCCTCTTTGGGGAAACATGGGATGCGAGATTTGGCGAAACTCTGCTACGATAAGACGTGCTACGCCGCCGATGCTCTAGAAAAGCTCTCAGGAGTTAGCGTGAAGAGTTCTCGACCCTTCTTTCGAGAGTTCGTTCTCTCTCTTCCCGTTGAAGCGGAGGGGCTTTGGCATAAGTTAAGGGAGAAAAAATTTGTCGCAGGACTCCCCCTCAGCCGACTTCTTCCCGACCGTCCCAACGACCTTCTGATCTGCGTGACGGAGCTAAATACACGAGAAGAGATAGACGCTTTAGTTAAAGCGATAGAGGAGATGTTAAAATGAGTTTGATCCAGAAGAGTTCGACTCCGATGAGTTCGATCCCAAAAAAAACAGAAATTTTCTCTATATGGAGTTATTCACGACCAGATCGCAGAGGGGTCTCTCTTCCTAAAAGTGACGTTCCTGCGACTCAGATCCCCCCCGCATTTGAGAGAGAGGATCTCGCCGATCTTCCCGAAATCAGCGAGATGGATCTGGTGAGACACTACACTCGGCTCTCTCAACTCAACTTTAGTATCGATACCGAGTTTTACCCTCTCGGATCTTGTACGATGAAGTACAATCCACGGATTAATGAAAGAGTGGCTCGATTTGAGGGATTTACTTCTAGTCATCCGTACCAACTCGACGAAGAGGTACAGGGAAACCTACGTCTCATGCACGAATTGCAAGAGATGCTGGGTGAAATCTCTGGCTTTAAATCGCTCAGTTTACAACCAGCAGCGGGGGCTCAAGGAGAGCTTAGCGGCGTTTTTATGATTAAGAAGTACCACAAGAATCGAGGAGATTTTGAGCGGAATATCTTCCTCATTCCCGATTCGGCTCACGGAACCAATCCAGCGACGGTAGCGATGGCGGGATTCAAAGCGGTAGAGGTCCCCTCCGACAAACGGGGAAATATCGACTTAGTCCAGTTAAAGACTCTTTGTCGTGAGAAATACGCAGGGAAAATCTCAGGAATCATGGTTACCAATCCCAATACGCTGGGACTCTTTGAAGAGAATATTTCAGAGGTGATCGAAATAGTCCATGAGAGCGGAGGTCTCGTCTACGGTGATGGCGCCAATCTCAATGCGATTATGGGAATTGTGAGACCAGGAGATCTCGATTTTGATGTCATGCACTTTAACCTCCACAAAACCTTTAGCACGCCACACGGGGGGGGAGGACCAGGAGCGGGGCCTGTTGGTTGTAACGAAAAACTAAAGGATTTCTTACCCGGGTCAGTCATTGTTAAGGATGAACAGACGAGTGATCTCTATAGACGCCAACTCCCCTCAGATTCGATCGGATCGATGAAGAGTTTTTACGGAAACTTTGGAGTCCTCGTTCGAGCGTACGCCTACATCTTAGCCCAAGGGGGAGACGGTCTCAAAGAGGTCTCACAAACGGCCGTTCTCAACGCCAATTATCTCCGTGCCTTACTCAAAGACGTCCTTCCTTCGTGGTTTGATCGAAGTTGTATGCACGAATTTGTCGCCTCATCAAAAGGACTCGCCGAGGGGGTCTCTACGCTCGATATCGCCAAACGGCTGATCGACTACGGATTCCATCCTCCTACCATCTACTTCCCGTTAAACGTACCAGAGGCTCTTATGATCGAACCTTCAGAGAGTGAGAGCATTGAGACCGTTGAACGTTTTGCTCAAGCGATGAGAGAGATCATAGAGGAGGCAAAGCTGAAACCACAGCTCCTTCAAACGGCCCCTCACGATCACCCCATCTGTCGCATGGACGAGGTAAAAGCGGTGAGAGTACCGATCCTCAGAGAGAGATTGGAAAAGAGAGAAGAGAGCTCTTCTTGAGCGGATTAAAAGAGGAGTCCTCCCCCCCCATCTTGGGTATTGATCCAGGTCTCGCCTCCTTAGGGTGGGGAGTGATAGAGCGACGAGGGGGGCGACTCATCCACCGAGAACACGGCGTCATTAAGACGACAAATCGCCTCTCCTTTACCCAACGCCTTCTCCTGCTCGTCGATGAGCTTGATGAGATAGTCTCTCAATATTCGCCTCTCATGTGCGGAATTGAAACCCTCTATTTTGGAAAAAATACAAGTAGTGCGATTCCCGTGGCGCAGGCGAGAGGAGCCGTCGTATACTCTTTGGCTAAGAGAAAAATTCTTGTCGAAGATTTCGACCCTGTCGTCATAAAAAAATCCGTTTGTGGGGTTGGCAATGCACAGAAAGAGCAGGTGCAAGCGATGGTTAAACTCCTGCTCGGATTGGGTGAAATTCCAAAACCAGATCACGCCGCTGACGCTCTCGCCGTTGCGATCTGCGTCGCCAACCAATCCGTTGGACTCGCCTCAACCCAGAGTATTTTTAAAGACCGCCTCTAAAAGAGATTTTTAGGATGCCCTTCATCCCCCCTCGAGAGAGTGTTCTTAAGAGAGAGAGTACGCATGACAAATGAATTTACCGTCGGTTTAGGTCAGATGAATAGCCGCGATAATATCGCAGAAAACCTCAAGACGATAGAAAAAATGACAGAAGAGATGGCAGCCCAAGGAGCCAATCTAGTTATCTTTCCCGAGTATTCAACCTTCTACTCTGATGACGACACCGTGGATGTGAGCGAGACCCTAGATGGACCGACCATCACTCAGCTATCAAAAATAGCTCAACGATACGGGGTCTATCTACATAACGGTAGTTTTCAAGAAAGAGTCGAAAGCGACGGGTGCTGCTACGACACCTCCGTCTGCCTCAATCCCAGAGGAGAGATAGAGGCTATCTATCGTAAAATCCACCTCTTTGATGTCCATATCCCCGGAAAGATTGCCTACCAAGAGTCCAAAAAATTTCATCGCGGAAACGAAATTGTCACGCTAAAAAATCCTCTCACTACCTTTGGATTTACTCTCTGTTACGACATGCGATTTCCCGAACTTTTCCGCCTCCTCACCCTTCAGGGTGCCAAGGTTATCTTTGTTCCCGCAGCGTACACACTCTACACAGGAAAAGATCACTGGGAATCGATACTGCGAACGCGGGCTATCGAGAACCAGATCTATATCGTAGCCGCTGCCCAGTTTGGAAAATTTCCGACACACGAAGAGATGTCCTTTGGAAATAGCATGGTCATCGATCCGTGGGGGACGGTCTTGGCAAGAGGTTCAGAGAGACCTTGTACCCTTACAGCCAAGATTGATCTCAACTTTTTAGAAGAGGTGAGAGAGAAAATTCCTAGTCTAAAAAACAGGCTCGACCCATCGCTACTCACCCCCTCTTCAAGAGTCGCAAACAAACCTCTTGAGACGGTCTCGAAAAAGAGTTAGAATCAGTTCACAGCGAAGAGAGAGAGCGGAGAGGTAGAACAAGGTTCTCTTTCATTTGACACGGCGAGAAGAGAAGCGGGAAGAAAAGAGAGTATGATGGCTTTAAATTCAATTAGAAAGAGGGGGTCTCTTCTTCTCTCTCTTTTGGGAATATTTCTCCTCACAAGTTGTCAAGAGAGGGAGAAGAGTGTCCAGTTCTCTTCGGATACCTTCTTTTTAAAAATCGCAACGACAAGGGGAATGAATGGCTATCTTTTCCCTCACGATTATACCCTCAATCGCGCCAAAATAGGCGCAGGCATTTTAAGTTTAGGAGAGGATCTTCAGGCGATCCAGCAGGACTCTTCCTATCACGTTTTACTAGACCTCGGAAAAACGCTCGGTGGAAACCAGATGGAGCTAATGTCCAACGCCTACACACACCCCATGGTGGATGCCTTAAATGCGTTCAAATACGACGCTTGGATCCTTTCCCAAGATGAGAATACCTACCAAGAGAAGGATTTAGCCCGCTATCTCTCTCACTTTACAGGAACCCCTCTCTTCTCAAACTCCCCCCCCGCAAGCGCCTCTTTTCCCAATCCGTCAAGCTCCTTTGTTAAAGAGTTTTCTGAGACCTTTCGAGTCGCCGTCCTCTCCCTCTCTTGGCGAGAAAAAGAGTCGCTATCCTCTCTCTGGGAAGAGTACCAGAGAGAGATCGATCGGATCGTCTCCCCCTATGAGTTTCTCGTACTAACGTTAGATATCTCATCGAACACCCCCTCGGATAAGGCAAAAGAGGAGCTCTTCTCGCGCTTCTCGTCAGTGCCTCTTCTCTACCTCTACCCCCTCCCTAAAAATAGAATTCTTCGCAAGAAAGAGAATCTCATCCTCGAGATAGCAGATAAGAATAATAGCTTTCTCCTCTTAACATTAGAACTGAAGAGAGAGCAAGGAAAATGGAAGACCCTTGGGAGTGGTTTTGTCGAACAGAAAAGCCGACAGAAAAAAATCCCTACCAAGTTGCAGAGCCAATTTGCCCCCATCCACGACCATTTAATCTCCGTTCTCACCAAGCCATTCATCACAAATCTATCTCAAAAAAGAGTATACTCTCTCAGAGAAACGGTCGGAGAGAGCATGCTTCTCTTCGGTCAAGCGGATGGAGCGCTCCTACCCGATCTATCCCTTGGACAGAACCGCGACCCTCTCCTCTCAGGCACTCTCTCTCGGCAAAAGATTCTCGCACTCCCTCTGCCCGATGAGAGTGTCACCACCTTAAAACTCTCTTTTTCAGGGCTAAACCTTCTTCTAAATCGCTGGGGAGAGAGATTCAGAATTTCAGAAAAAGAGATAGAGAAAACTCTTTACGGAATAGATGTTGAGCGGAGAGCGAGTGGTTTCTTTGTGACGTCCGTCGGTAGTAAAACCCCCTCTAAAGACTCCTTTGTCACTCTCGCGATGAGTTCTAGTCTCTACCAAGAATTCCGCACCTACTTCCTCGTAGAGTCGACAGCGACCGTTTTAAATACGGAGGAAAAGTACAAAGAGAAGGGGAGGTTACCCTCTCTCTTAGAGAGTTTCATTCAGTATCAAAGTGTGGCATTTTGACGAACGAAGACCATCTCCTCACTACCTTTTTTAAAGAATCGATAAAAAAAATCCCCATTCATCTTGTTATAGTATATCTTTTTTATATAATTCTCTTTCGAAATGAAAGCAAAAAAACATTCCCCGACCTCACTAACCATCTTCTCTCTGATGATGTCCATGTGTTCTTCTCCGGGGTAGTCTTTTTTACCAGTAGTTTTTTTTAAAAACGATAAATCGGTAAAGCCCTGGAGACTCTCTCTTCAGGGCTTTTTTTATGTATTTTTTCACGTATTTTTTCATAAGGAGTTTCACAATGAAACAAGAAACATTAGCGATTCACGACGGTTCCGAGAGAGGATTAACCGCCCATACCCCGATCCATCGAAATACGGCCTACCACTTTAAGAGTACTCAGCACGCCGCTGATCTCTTCGGCTTGAAAGAACTGGGGAGTATTTATACCCGAATAGACAACCCGAGTAACGAAGCCCTAGAGAGAAGATTGGCTAGTTTGGAGGGAGGAAACGCAGCTCTGACCCTCGCCAGCGGGACGGCGGCTATCTTCTACTCTATCATCAACCTTTGCCAAGCTGGAGATGAGTTTATCGCCTCGAGTGATCTCTACGGCGGAACGGTCACGATGTTTAACTCAATTCTCCCCCAACTAGGGATCACCGTAAAGACTTTTAATATCAACCGTCCTGAAGAGATCAAAGAGCTTGTCAATGAGAAGACTCGGCTCATCTTTACCGAGACCATCGGTAATCCCTCTCTCAATTTTGTTGATTTTGATCAGCTGAGGGAGTACGCCCAAAAATACCATCTCCCCTTGGTGGTCGATAGTACCTTTACCCCTCCCCCTCTCTTTCGTCCGTTAGAACACGGGGGAGATGTTGTTATCCACTCACTGAGTAAGTGGTACTCTGGACAGGGAGTTGTCATTGGAGGGGGTGTCATCGATAAGGGAGAGTTCGATTATACCGACTCGAAATTCACACTCTACAACGAACCAGATAAGGGGTATCACGACCTACGCTGGGCTCACGATCTCGGAGATCTGAGCGCCCTCGCCTTTATCTTGCGGATGAGATTGGTTCCTCTGAGAAACTTAGGGGCGTGTCTCTCTCCAGATAACGCTTGGACCATCACGACGGCGAGTGAGACCCTTCCTCTTCGGATTCAACGCCACTCGGAAAACGCTTTAGCCGTGGCGGAGAATTTAAGCCGACACCCCAAAGTTGAGTGGATTCGCTACCCCGGTCTCCTCGGAGATCCTTCCTACAAAACGGCGTCACGGTTTCTCAAAAATGGGTTTGGTGGAATGATCGTTATCGGATTAAAGGGGGGAAGAGAGGCGGGAGAGAAGTTTATCAACCACTTAAACTTAACCTCAACGATGGCCAATGTGGGGGATAGTCGAACTCTTGCGATTCATCCGGCGAGTACCACTCACTCACAGTTAAGCGATCAACAACTTCGAGACTCAAAAACGAGTCCCGAGTTGGTGAGACTCTCGATTGGGCTTGAGCATGTTAGCGATATCATCTCCGATTTCGAACAGGCCCTTGAAAAGGTCTAGTGAGCGAACTCTCTCTTTGCTTAAGTAAAATTGAGATTTAAGACCCCCCTCTGAAATTTTTCCGAGGGGGTCTTAAATCACGACTCTCAAGGCACTTCCTATCGAGCAATCCGACATGCAAGCAATCCGATCGATTACTTCGATTTACTCCGAATTCGATACTTCATTCCCATCTCGATGGGATAGTACGAGTGCTTGGTCTGGCGCAGTCCTGGGAGTCCTAAATCTTGTTCCATGTTCATGAAGAGAACCTCGTCGTCGACGTATTGGGAGGAGAGTTCTTGGAAGAGGTACTGATAACTCCCTTTGTAATTGATATCCGCCTTGGCGAAGTGGATGACGTACGTCTCACGTGAGAGTCTCTCTCCCAACGCAAAACCCGAGACCTCTCCGTCGGCTATCGTTAGGCAACCAGTCAACCCCAACTCGTTGAAACAGTTCAGTGCGAGGAGGCAGGGATCAATATCGGCGTCGTGAGAGCCTGTGGCGAGGTGGTACGCTTTAGCCCATCGCTCAATGACATCCACACACAGTGAGATATCGTCTTCACCCAGAGGGCGGCTATGAACTTGGTACAACTCCTTATGCTGTTTAACAAGATTCCGTTTTTTATGGTACTTTCTTCCAGAGTACGTCGCCAATTTTTCACGAGTATAAATATAGTCCGCATCATCCTCAAGAGCCTCTCTCTCCCACAGGGTTTCGTCAAAGAGATGAAGCCACTTTTCAGGAATGGGAAAGAGGAAGTCGTACTCTTTTGCCAAGAGAGTGAATCGATCGAGATACTCCCGATTTTCTGGCAAATCGAGGGGGAGAAGGGGCATCAAATACCTCTTCTTATCGTAACTCAAACCTTCGAGAAAAATTCCTTCTGGCTCTTCTAAAATGGTATATTGATGCTTCTGACTAAAAAGAAAGAGGTTTGCATAACTGTACTCAGAGAGTCCGACATCCATATGCAAAAAAGTGGATTGTCGCACCTCTTCTCTCTCTTCTAACTTGTAACGTTTTGGTGCCATTCTACTTCCTCACAAATATTCTCTATTTGAAGTATTACTTTAGGGTACCTCTAAACCTCTTTAAATTTCCATAAATCGTTTTAAGAAATGGTACTCTGGATCGTGATCGATATAAATTTCAGAGATGGAAGAAGCGGGGATTTTATAAATTTGAAAGAGTTCTTTAGCCAATTGATAGAAGGTGGAGTGATGTTCTCGTAAAAACGTATCTTGCCCTTTCTCAAACTTACGATCTCTCGCATGAACATTATTGAGACACCAGCTGATATCACAGTTGAGAAGAATATACTTATCGATAGGGCAGATATCAAGAAAAAGAGAATCGAATTGGCTACGGAAGAGATCAAGCTCTTTGTGCAGGCTGTATACATTCTCAGAGGAGAGGATCCCCTCTCTCTTCTGACTCTCGCTAAGCAAGCTCTTGTAAATTTGCTCGACAAAGATTCGGTTTGTGAAGAGAGTACTATCAAAGACGACCCGTGACTCTTTGTTCGCCTTGATCATCTCGAGATAGATATTTGAAAAGGCTCGAAACTGTGCCAAGAAGGCGAACTTCTCTTTTTGTCGGTAAAAAAGGTTGAGAAGATCTCCCATAAACTCATGTCCTGTTGGCTCACTAACCAAGAGATAGTCGTACGTCTTGGCGAGGTGTTGACCCAAGGTTGTCTTTCCACATCCTACCGACCCCATGACGGCAATTCTCATTCTATTTCTCCTTTCCAAAGGCTGAAGGCTACCTCTAAAAAAACCCCTCGATCTTTTCTAAAATCGACTTTTTTAGAGGTACCCTGAAAATCTCTTTATTATTATTTTCTAAAATCGTGTTTTCAGAATGGGGGGATTACAGTACTCCCAAATCTCATCGACTTCTCTTTTAAAGGAGAAGAGGATGGTTAACCTCTCTTTTTCTACCTTTCAGCTCTTCTGACGTTTAATTCCAAGATAGAAAAAGAGAGTGTCGTTTTAAATTTCGTCCTCTCGAAGCGAACGAACGTTGGGAGTTCGTCCATCTTCGGAGCGAGGAATCACTATCTCTCCCGCTCGGACTTTCTCAAATAAAATCTCTTCTTTCTCGGGATCTATCTCGGTTCCGACCACCCGCCAATTGTTATCGACATTCGGAAGAATTTCACCCTTTGCGACATTCTGAACGTAGTCGACAATAAGGTCTCTGATACGTCCCTTATCCTGCTTCTCTTCATAAGAGTCGTAATAGATATCCTCGTTAGTGACCAATTCCAACGAGAGTAGAGTTCCCAATCGATAGTTATTCAGAGCTAATTTGTACTCTCTTTCTAAATCGATCGGCTCTCCTTGAAAGCTCACATTTTGAATCCGACTTCCAGCGGGTTGAGAGATATCGATCTCGTACTCAACTCCGCTAAACATATCGTAGTTGTACCCTCGAATCTCAGGATTAAAAGAGATGGTGAGATCCCCCGGTTGGTACGTGTTGTAGTAAGAGGCGGACCACTCCATGTACTTTAGTAGATTCTCGCCTGTGATAGAGACTCCATTCAACGTATTGGGGTATCGGTAGATAAAGGCGACATCTTTCTTGCGAAAATCTCCCGCTTTCAAATTGGAACCAAAGTTAAAAATCGCCGCACTCGATATCTCAGCGTTTGCGTAAGTCATCTGCACCGTGTTGATGAGATCAATAATCGCATTATCCTCGAGTTGGGAGGTGGGCATCGTGGTAATCTCATCCTCTCCCGTAATGTAATCGGGTCGTTCGATAAAGGTAGCACTCACCTTTCCAATCACGAGATTGGCGTCGGCTAACGCCTTCTCGTGTTCTGGTTTAAAGAGTTCCACCAACTCTGCGTCGGGAACGACGTTTTCCGTCTCTAGGTTCTCGGTCTCTACGCTCTCCACAACCCAGCCATCACCCTCTCTTTTTAAAGAGACCTCAGCGTGAGCCAATGCCCAGCCGTAAGCACCTGGTTCAATAACAGGAATTCCGTTAATAACCTCATTACGACGGGCGTGTTCATGCCCGTGGAAGATGACATCAAATTCAGGGACAGCCTCCAAAATACCAGTGACACCAGTCGAGCCGTACTCTCCTCCTAAGCCGATGTGAAAACCTCCTATTAAGAGGTCGTATTCACCCTCTAGACTCTCAACAACTCCCTTTACGCTCTCAGCGGGATCGGCGAAGGTTAATCCTGCAAAGTGTTCTGGCGTTGAGGCCTCCCAACGAGGGATGTGGGGAGTAATCGCATTAATCACAGCGGTACGAACTCCCTTGATAACAAAAATCTGGCTGGTTAAGAGAAAAGGCTCTCCCGTCTCTGTAAAGAGGATATTGGAAGTGGCAACCGTTCCGTCAAATCCATTTATATTTCGAATCAGAAAATCGGGTTCAAAATTAAACTCGTGATTTCCCAGAGTCCACAGATCATAGTTCAGTAGATTTAGCCCACGAATCATAGGATGAACGGGATCAGCGTTGAAGAGTTCAGCACTATTATCTTGAATCGTATCTCCCAGATCCATCAGAAAAAGATCGGGGTCTTCGGCTCGCAACTCTTTCACAAGGGTTGATATCTTCGTTAAGCCTGACTTTTTATCCTCGACGCCTAGGGCGTAGTCAAAGTCGTAGAGGTGACCGTGCAGATCGCTGGTAACAGCGATTGAGAGAGTTACTTCGTCCCCTTGAGGTTCCTCTCCTTTTACAATTTCTTGACTAATGAGTTTTTGAGGATCTACCGCCGAAAACGGGGAGTCATTTTTTTGAGCATTATCATTTTGACACCCCAAGAAGAGAAAAAACGGAAGGAACAACCAGAGAAGAGAGCGACGAAGACCCCCTCTCGAATCAAATAAAGAAAAAAATTGAAGCGAATTTAATCTAGAAAAACCGAAATTCTTTTGCATCCAATGCACTCCTTCTCTTTGAGAAACAAGAACCCTCCGCCCACCTCTCTTAAAACCTAGAAGGCTGAGAGAAAGGGAGCGACGAAGCTCTTTTACGAAAATACGAAAAAACAATCTCTAGCGTACCTCTATCAATCCACAAATGTGTTTTAGAAATACACTTTCACGATGATTTTGGAAAGAGTACCATTTTCCATAAAATTAGAGAATAGATATTCAAAAAATGGTACAAGAGAGAAGCTTAAGGAGAAGGTACTTAGAGGCACCTCTTTTCTATCGCTTAGAGTGTTTGACCTATTTGACCTATCTGATCGTAGCTAACGCCCTCTCGTGTTCTGATTTAAAGAGCTCTACCAGCTCTGGATCGGGCAGGATATTTTCTGTCTCTAGATTCTCCGTCTCTATGTTCTCGACGACCCAGCGAGCGCCTTCTCGTTTTAGATGTACTTCGGCGTAAGACAACGCCCATCCAAAACGGCCTGGTTCTAGGACGGGAATTCCGTTGACAACCGTATTTCGGCGAGAGTGTTCATGACCGTGAAAGACGAGATCAAATTCCGGTACCGCCTCCAAAATCTTCATGACACTGGTGGGGTCAAACCGCGGAGCACTCCTTAAACCGATGTGAAATCCCCCCACAAGGAGGTCGTACTCCCCCTCTAACCCCCTTACTACTTCTTTCACACTCTCAACGGGATCCACGAAGGTTAATCCAGCGAAGTGCTCTGGCGAGGACGCCTCCCAGTGGGGTACGTGAGAGGTAATCGCATTGACGACAGCGGTACGAACTCCCTTTATAATAAAAATTTGGCTCTGTAAAAGGAGAGACTCTCCCCCCTCCGTAAAGAGGATATTGGAAGTGGCGACAGTTCGGTCAAATCCGTTTATATTTCGAATCAGAAAATCGGGGCCAAAATTGAACTCGTGATTTCCCAGAGTCCATAAATCATATTCAATGAGATTCATCGCCTGTATCATGGGATGGATTAAATCACCGTTGAAAATCTCAGCCCTATTTCCCTGAATCGTATCTCCTAAATCCATTAAGAGCAGATCGGGATCTTCAGCTCTCAACTCTTTCACAAGAGTGCTTATCTTGGTTAGACCCGATCTTTTATTCTCGACTCCTTTCACATAATCATAACCGTAGAGGTAACCATGAAGATCGCTGGTAGCGGCGATAGAGAGAGTGACGTTGCGTCCTCTACTCTCCTCGCCTTTTACTATCTCTTGATGATTTCGGTGATTACGTTTTTCAGGATCCACCGCCAGAAAAGGAGAGGACTTTGTCCCACAGCCAGTCATTAGAAGTATGGAGAGGAGAAGAGGGAGAAACAGGAAGAGAAGAGAGTTTCGACCGCTTCGTTTTGAGTCGGAGAAAAAGTAGGGATGAAGGAGATTAAAGATAGGAAAAGAGAATTTTTCTTGCATCAAATAGATTCCTTGCAGGCTTCAGGGTACCTCTAAAAAGTCGATTTCAGAAAAGATCGAGTTAGAAATGAAAAGGGATTTTTGAGAGGTACCCTCCCTCGAAAAACATCTAGGAAAGGAGTGCAAAGGCGGAGAATCGTCCCGTCTTACCGTTCTCTCTGCGATGAGAAAAAAACTTGTCAGTAGAGCAGCCAGTACACGTCTCCGATGATTCGATTTGAGAGACCCCTACCGAGTTTAGTTGCGCCTTGACGACCTTTTTGAGATCGACACAAAACTCCCCTCGCTCTCTCTCCTCATTCGTCAGAGGAAGGTACGAGAAGAACTCTTTGCGCACCTCGTAACCGACTTGAAAACAGCACTCACCGATCGAGGG
>CAZATZ010000025.1:0-13235 GCA_964488175.1 uncultured Spirochaetales bacterium | reverse complement strand
TCTCCTCCATCGGCAGTACCGTAGGAAGTCTCACCGCCACCGCAGAGATCTTTGGCCAATTCTTCAGTTAGAACTACCTTAAAGTACATCTTTCTCTTTTTTCTCTCTTGTTCTTTTGAGATAAAATCTCTCTTCAAACGTCTCTGGAGAGGTTATTTCTTATCGAGCCGGTCTGACAATTAGTAGGTGTGACAACTATTTTTACTCTTTGATTCTGCCCTTTGGAATGTGCTATTCATTGAAAGAAAAGAGAGTTTTTATGAGGTACCCTGTGTAGAGATTAAATCACATAAATCGATCTGTAGAAGTCCCTTGAATTAAAAAAATCATTGTGTGTTTACTGGTATGAATCGAAAAATGTTCAATTTTTAATAAATTGTTTTTTATATTTTTAAAAAAAACTAGTTGAAGAAGATAAATTTTTCGAGTATAATTTGCAATTCGAATTAGGGGAGAAAATAACATATTTTGTATAGGGTACCTCTTGGAAATCGATTTTCAGAAAAGATCTAGTTAGAGATGATGAAGGTTTTTTTAGTGGTGTTTTGTAGGAATATATGTTTGAAGGATTCAGCATGGTGATTCAACACGATAAAGATTTTTGCGTAATCGTCCTTTTCCTTAAAAGAGTTCTTACTTTTTAATTCCAGCCCATCTTTCACAGCAATCAAGGTGTCGTCGTGCAGAGAGTCTTTCTCTGCTTTGTGATGATAAAATTTCTGTTGAAAACTGCCGTATTCTCTCTTAAAGATGAATTTTTTTCATTCAAGATTGAGATTGGATTGAAGAAGATCTCGTTGTTAAACCGATTCGAGGTAAAAAAAAGCCTCGAAAAGGGTACTCCTACCGATAAACTAATTTGAACTCCTTTTTGAGAATTCTTTCGTGGATCCAAAAAGGGAATCTTTTGGGCATGAGGTGAAATACATTCTCTCCCAACTCACCGAACTTGGCTCAATTCTTTGAGGGGTTTTTAAAGAATTGAGCAGATAGCTTTTTTTAAAAGAGAGGTTTCAACCGTTATGGTACCAACAATGATTGTCCTTGGGGTCTTTTTTCTTGCGATCTATTTGCTTCTCAGTCGTCTTAAAAAAAAGGAAAAAAAAGGACCGAAATCCTCTTCAAAGAGGGAGGGGGGAGCCACTCAAAAACAGGCTTCCACCGTAGGAGATCCTCTCGAGCCTTCTATCACAAATGAGGAGATCGAGAAATTAGAAAGGAATCTCGCCAAAAAAAAGGTTCCCTTGGTTGGAGAGGTGTGTCGGTTAGCCTCTGCGTATGTTGAAAAAGGAAAGAGTGAAAATGCGGTAGACCTCTACCACTCCATCGCCTCTAATCCAGAATTTTTAACAGATAAAACCTATATTCCCAACCTTCTACAATTCTCACGTTTAAGCTTTGAAGCCAAGGAGTACGAAGTAACTCAAAAGATGTTGAAGGCTGTTCAGTTAATGGATTCGGAGAGTCCTGAACTTCTCTATCAAATGGGGCTTCTCTCCTTCGTACAAAAAAAGTATGGCCCTGCGTTTGAACATTTTTCTCGAGTCTCTAAAAACCCTGCGTTTCATAAATTAGTCGCTCCCTACCTCGGTCTCTGTTTCTATTATCGCCAACAGTACACCAAGGCGATTCCCTACTTCAAAGAGTCTCTCGATTCTGCTTTTAATGCTGAAGTTCTCTACGCCTCTGGAGACAGCTTTTATAACACCTCTAACGGTAGTGTCAATTATGCGAAATTACTCGAGCCTATCTGTGATTTGAAAGAGTGGGGTCTGCGAGCGAATCTCCTCGTCGCCAAGACATTTATCAAAAAGAAGCAGATGTCCGTAGCTCAAGAGTATCTTGAAAAGAGTCTCTCTTTTGGAGAAGATTACGAGGCCCTCTCCGAAATAGAACAAGAGGAGAGTATTGAGACGAGATACCTTCTCGCCAAGAAATTTCTCCATGAGAATGCGGTTGATTCCGCCGTTCCTCTTTTGACTGAAATTGATGAAAAAATTCCTGACTATAAAGATGTAAAATCTCTTCTTGAAAAATATGGACAGATTTTGAAAAATCCAAATCTTAACCGATTTTTAAATGGTTCTAGTGCTGAAGCAACAAGCGTTGTGCAGCGGTTCATAAACCACGTAAATCCTGGCTGTGAAGTTACTGTTTTAGAGTGTGTTTTTGAAGACGACGATATACGCGTCGGAGTTCAACTCGTCACAAGAGGGTGGGAAAAGACCGTCTGTTATCTCTTTTCTCGTGGCCAGGGTGATTCGAATCCGACCACTGTTGGTGCGTTCTTTGAGTGGCTTAAAGATTCTCCGTACGAGTCCGCTTTCTACTACTCTGCTGGGAATGTTAGTGCCGATATCCGATCTACGTTTGAGATGCGGCCGATTGATTTTTTCACACGCGACCAATTCCAAAAACTATTAGCCGAGGTTCCTACCCAATAATTTTTAAAACACAATCGTAAAAAAAATAATGCTGAATCCTCTTTGCGTGTTCTCTTTCCCGCCACGACTCAAAAGACCTCCGAGGTGTTTTGAGTCGTGGCGTATTTGGAGAGAGCCTCTTCGTAAGGCAAGGTTTGAAAAATCTCTTCCAAGAGAGATTTACTCACGAGAAAAAAGTATTTGACAGTCAACAAGGAAAGAGCATGAAAAAATTACGACTCCTTTACCAAGAGAGACTAAACAACGCTTTAAAACAGTTTGCCGACGATAAAAAAATCGATTGGAAGCAAACTCCCGAGGAGATCGTTATCGAGATTCCTCCCCAATCCTCTATGGGCGATCTAGGATTTCCCCTTTTTGGGTTTTCTAAAATTTTTCGTCTTGCTCCCAATCAGATCGGAGTTGAACTCCAAAAATATCTCAGCGTAGATCCCTTTCACTCTCAAGAGAGATGGATAATGGCTGGGCCTTATCTCAACCTTTTTTTTGACAGAGAGAGGGTTCTTAAAGAAATCCTTGAAGACATCGAAGTTGAAAAAGAGAGATACGGAAGAAACGAATCCCTCGCATCAGAGTCGATTATGATCGAATTTTCAGGACCAAACACGAATAAACCGCTTCATTTAGGTCATCTTCGTAATGATATCCTAGGGGAGTCTCTCTCAAATATTTTAAAATTTTCGGGAGCGAACGTTCGCAAAGTAAACATTATTAATGATCGCGGTGTCCATATTTGCAAATCGATGCTTGCGTATCAAAAATTTGGAGAGGGAGAGACCCCTGAGTCCACAGGAGTGAAGAGTGATCACTTTGTCGGAAAATACTATGTTCGCTTTAACGAGTGGGTCAAAGAAAATCCTTCCGCCGAGGACGAGGCAAAAGAGGTACTGCGAAAATGGGAAGCTGGCGATCAAGAGGTAATGCGACTATGGGAACAGATGAGCGAATGGGCCCTCTCTGGAATCAAAGAGACCTATCGTCTTACCAACGTTGAGTTCGATACGTATTACTTTGAAAGTGAGACCTATAAGCTAGGAAAAGAGATTATTGAAGAGGGATTAAACCGAGGGGTTTTCAAAAAGAATGAAGAGGGGGCTGTCTTCCTCGATTTAAGTGAGATTAATCTTGATACCAAGGTGAT
Organism: uncultured Spirochaetales bacterium; assembly: GCA_964488175.1. GTDB lineage: Bacteria > Spirochaetota > Spirochaetia > SP-2023 > CAYRNA01 > CAZATZ01. The sequence goes on along the minus strand of CAZATZ010000025.1, from coordinate 9,650 downwards.
GTTAAGGGCGGACGGCTCTTCTCTTTATATCACGCAAGATCTAGGAACGGCGGTTGCTAGACAGAACGATTTCCCTTTCAATCGTCTTATTTATGTTGTCGCCTGTGAACAGGACTATCACTTTAAAGTTCTCTTTTACGCCCTGCAAAAAATGGGATACTCGTGGGCTGAGAACCTCCACCATCTCTCCTACGGGATGGTAAACCTCCCCGATGGAAAGATGAAGTCTCGAGAGGGAACGATCGTAGACGCCGATGATTTACTCATCTCTCTCAAGGAGATGGCCGGAGAGGGGATCCGAGAGCGCGGAAGAGAGCCTGACGATGAAACCGCTCACGCCATTGCGTTAGGGGCGTTACACTACTACTTATTACAAATGCTTCCTCACAAAGATATGACATTTGACCCGAAAGAGTCACTCTCCTTTAATGGGAACACGGGGCCCTACCTTCAATACACAGGGGCGAGAATTCGCAGTATCGAGAGAAAATTTAATACAGAATGGGCAACGGAAATCCCTTCAATAAAAGAGATCGATCTCTCTCTTCTCAAAGGAGAGGACGAGTGGCAAATCGTCAAAGAGTTAGCCTCTTTTTCTCTCGCCATTGAAGAGGCTGCCTTAGAGTACTCTCCCCATGTTCTTCTCAATCAAATCTACCATCTTACGAAGAGATTTAATCGATATTACCACGAAAACCCTATCTATCAACCAGAAATGCCAGAGTTATCGCTAGCAAGGTTTGCACTAGCCAAGGGAGTTGAGCAGGTACTTAAAAATGGTCTCGAACTTCTGGGAATCCCCTTTCTTGAAAAAATGTAAACTCTATCTCTAACCAGCAATTTATACAGAAATGAAGGGGTGCCAGTAAAAAATCGATTTCAGAAAATAATAAAGATATTTTTGATATTTTTTGGCAAGTCAAGGAAGTAAAGAGGGCGTTTTGCTGGGATATATGAGTATCTTAGCGAGAGAACAACGTCTCGAGATTGGCAGAAATAGCGAGTTAGAAATGAAAAAGGGTTTTTAGAGGTACCCTAAAAAAGTACTACCAAATTTCTAACACGAGCGAATAGAAAGAACGGGATACCACACACAATTTCTGATAGTGTTTAATGGCTCTCTCTTTAATATTAATGGCTCCTCCTCCGTTATTGCGTGGGAAGAGCAAGCCACTAAGATAAGTTTGCACGAATTGAGAACTAATCGTTTATTCAAACTTTTACACAAAACGCACAAACGATCTCCCCCTCTTAAAAAAGGAGGAAATACAGAGAAGGAAACCTACTCCTCAGGCGAGAACTCATCCTTGCCAGCTCCACAGAGAGGGCAGACCCAATCGGCAGGAAGATTGGCAAACTCTGTTCCAGCCGCAACTCCTCCATCAGAATCGCCTTCTGCGGGATCGTAAATATAACCACAAGCGTCACAAATATATTTCATAATCTATCTCCTTAATATAATAAGGGGACCTCTAAAAAATCAATTCCAGAAAAGATCTAGTCAAAAATGAAAAAGGGTTTTTCAGAGGTTCCCGTAAGAAATTAGGTATTCAGACGCTCTTTAAGAATCTCTTAAGCTCGTCTAAACTCTCTTTATTACTCTCTATTCTTCTGGTGAAAACTCATCTTTGGGGGCACCACAGAGAGGACAAGTCCAATCTTCAGGAATATCGGCAAACTCTGTTCCAGCTTCAATTCCCCCATCTGAATCACCCTCTGCCGGATCGTATATGTATCCACATAAGTCACAAACGTATTTCACTTTTTACCCTCCACAGACGTAAACTCTGTTCTGTCTCAATTTCAACAGGGAACAAGACTAAGAGCAGAACCCTTTTAAAAGATTTAAAAACATTAAATGAAATCTCACCCTCTCTAGTAAGAATTTATCAGTAAAGAATCAACGATTAAATGAAAAAATGGAAAAAAGGCAATAAAAACCAAACTTACCAGACAACCATTTCTTCGTTAATTATCCGAAGATTTTTACTCTATCGATTTCTCACTAAAGTTATTTATATCAATAAAAAGAAGGTCTTTTCTAGCACTTATTCCCTTTGCTAACAAACACCCTCTTTTGGTTATGAATAATAAGAGTTCATTTTTTTTTGTCAATGTAGGGTTTAAAAATATGAATTATGGCACCCTCTAAAAAGTCAATTTTAGAAAATAAACGAAGAGATTTTTTACCAGTCAAGGAACTAAAAACCGAGTTTAGTGGGGCTTCATGAGTATTTTTGTGACGCCAGTAAGAAATCTTGGAATTGACAGAAAAGATCGAGTTAGAAAGAAAAAAATGATTTTTCGAGTCCACCAAAAGTAACTCAGCTCAAACGAGTAATTTTAAAGTTTTTTATTTCTAAAGTCTTTTTTTACCCGAAAATACGGATTTTTAAAAAAAAGAGAGAAGATAGATGCATTATCTACCCGAAATATGTAATTTATAAAAGAAGTGTTGTCGATATTTTTACTAAAGGGACATCTCGCCCCCATTCCTGAACTTCTAAGAGGTGCCCGCAAGACAATTCTCTTTCAGGATGATTTTCTGGGGGTTAGCGAGTTTGTATTCATCGGTTTTCTTTTTGAAAGCTTATGAGGAGGTTTTTTATGGTGGATGGTGTTGGTGCAACAAAAGAGGCAGCCTCAATGGCAGTCGCAGTCAAGGCGTTAGATAATCAGAAACAACAGGGTGAAAACGTATCTCAGCTATTACAGAGTGCTCAAACGAGTACTCAGGCTGGGATTCAAAACCCCGCCGTTGGACAAGCGGTGGATGTAACAGCTTAATAGCTGTTCTCTGAATTTTCCCTCTTTCCCCCTCTTCCGTTTTGAGGAGTGGAAGGAGGGATTTTCTATATACTGAACCCTTTTTCCGGCGATAGACCTCTCCCTTGTTTTTTGTTCTATCTCTTTTACACTGCTTGAGAGTTCGTCGGAACGAATCGATCTACGATTTTAGGGGTACCTCTTAAAAATCGATTTGGGAATAAGATCGAGTTGGAGATGAAAAAGGGTTTTTTAGAGGTACCCTTAGGTCAAAATTTTCAACAAAGGAGCGTCTCTCGTCATGGCTGAAGGTTTTATTGTCACCATTCTTGGAATGGTTTTTGTTTTTTCTTTCTTAACCCTTTTGGTTGTCCTCATGACGACCATGTCGCACATTATTGTCAAATATTTCCCAGAAAAAGAGGAGATCTCTCAGCCCAAAAAAGTTTCCTCTCCTGAAATAGAGATTGCCATCGCACTGGCTGTTGCTAAAAGTAAAATCGGGTAAGATACGGCCAAGATAACGATTATGGAAGGTTTCATAAGGGAAGGGGTGAGTGAGGCAGACTCGTTTGCGAAGTCTTTTTCCTCTCCGATACGGGTTTTTTGGCGGAGTTCCAGAGCAGAAGAAAATCTCTCTATTGAATCCCTCTATCGTTGAAACGAATAAAAATCTGTACAATTTCAAAAATAGGGGATATACTTATACTCTTTAACAGAGCGTTTTTCTTCCGTTTTCGTCGTTGTATTTAACAAGAATCGCTAACGAAAACAGAAAAAATACCGCTGTGAATGAAGAGATCCCAGCTTTTTTTGAAGAGCCTCAACTGGAGCTAATGGGAGAGTCGTTGGTGGGTACTACTGAGGTACCTTGGTATTAGTACCCCGTTTTCTTGACCCCATTTTCTTGCTACCTTTTGTGGTTGAAAAATATAATTGAAAAGATTTTGAGAAAATATTCTTTTGAAAAAGAGAGTATCTGAAGAGTAGGAGTTTAGCAGACAATGAAAAAAATCGATTTTATGTGTACCGCCTTTCGAGATGGGTTTCAATCCGTTTACGGGGCAAGAGTAATGAAAGAAGATTTTATGCCCGCCGTGGCGGAAGCAGCTAAAGCGGGAATTACCCACTTTGAAGCGGGGGGGGGAGCTCGCTTTCAAGCCCCTATTTTTTACTGCAATGAAAATCCTTTTGATATGATGGATGAGTTTCGTAGTGCGGCTGGACCAGACGCAAATTTGCAGACGTTAGCCCGCGGAGTCAACATCGTTAGTCTTACCTCTCAATCGAAGGAGATGCTCGATCTACACGCCAAACTCTTCAAAAAACACGGAATGACGACGATCCGTAATTTTGACGCTCTTAACGACGTTGATAATTTGATCGACTCAGGAAAATCGATCTCCGACGCTGGGTTGAATCACGAAGTAGTTGTCGCTCTCATGGGACTCCCCCCCGAGATAAAGGGTGCCCATGACAAAGAATTTTACATCTCTGTTTTGAAAAAGATTCTCGATTCTGGGGTTCCCTACCACTCCGTCTGTTTTAAAGACGCCTCGGGAACAACCCCTCCAAAAATTGTTGGAGAAACGATAAAAGAAGCGCGCCGTATTCTCGGCGAAAAAGCAAGAATTAGTTTTCACTCACACGACACGGCTGGAACCTCGTTGCAACAGTATCTCTGTGCGATTGAGGGGGGAGCTGATCAGATTGATTTGGCGATGGCACCCGTTTCAGGTGGGACGTCGCAGGTTGATATTCTTACGATGTGGCACGCCTTGAGGGGAACCGAGTTCGATCTGGGCATCGATCCACGTAAGATTATGAAGGTCGAAGATATCTTTGCCGAGTGCATGGAGGACTATTTTGTTCCACCAGAGGCACTAACCGTAAACCCCATCATTCCCTTTGCTCCCCTTCCAGGAGGAGCCCTCACGGCGAACACTCAGATGATGCGAGATAATAACATCTTGGATAAATTCAACGATGTGATCAAAGCGATGGAAGAGGTCGTTACGAAGGGTGGATTTGGAGCCTCGGTTACCCCCGTCTCCCAATTCTATTTTCAACAGGCCTTTAATAACGTAATGTTTGGCCCTTGGGAAAAGATCGCTGACGGGTATGGAAAGATGATTTTGGGGTACTTCGGTAAGACACCCGTAGAACCAGATGCGGAAGTAAAAAGAATTTGTGCCGAAAAGATGGAGATGGAGCCGACAACCGCAAAGGTCATTGAACTCAATAATGCCAATCCAGATTTAACGATTGAAGCGGCTAAGAAAAAGCTTCAAGAGGGTGGAATTACCGACCTCTGCGATGAGAATATCTTTATCGCTGGAGCCTGCCAAGAGAAAGGAATCATGTTTCTTAAGGGGGAGATGAAGGTTAACGGAGTCAGAAAAGGTGCCAAAGCGGCCTCTAGTTCCGCAGGGGCGGAGCAGGGATACACGGTGACGGTCAACGGTAACTCCTACGGCGTCTCTCTCTCTAACGATCGTGCAACGGTTAACGGAGTCTCTTACTCGGTCGCCGTGACAGAAGGAATTGATGAGTCGAAAATAGGTGGAGTCTCTGCTAGCGCCTCGGGAGAGGGGGAAAAAGTAGTCGCTCCGATGCCTGGTCTCGTTTTACGAATCCCTGTAGAAAAGGGAGATCAAGTAAGCGAAGGGGATGAGGTTGTCGTCTTAGAGGCGATGAAGATGGAGACTCCGGTCTCTGCCCCTTGTTCAGGAACAGTTCTGGCAATCTCTGTCAGCCAAGGAGATCAGGTCGGTGCCGGTCAATCTCTCGTCGAAATTGGATAAGAGGAGGAAAAAATGGGGCAAAGACTAACAGAATCGTTAAACCTTCTCTGGCAATCAACAGGGATTTACAGCTTTCTTCAAGGGGATTCGTGGAAACTGCTGATCATGATCGGTGTCGGCTTCCTTCTCCTCTTTTTAGCTATCAGAAAAGGGTTTGAGCCGTTGCTACTCGTTCCGATTGGAACAGGTGCTATTTTAAGCAATATTCCTTTAGCGGGAATCGCTGGAAGCATGGCTCTGCACGGAAATTTTTCTGAAGGCATTATGCAGATCTCCCAAGTAACGGGTGGGTTTATCGGGATATTTTACGACGTAGGAGTGACAAGCGGTCTCTTCCCCCTTCTTATCTTTATGGGGGTTGGGGCGATGACGGATTTCTCTCCCCTTTTAGCCAATCCTAGAACATTTCTACTCGGAGCCTCTGCCCAGTTTGGTATTTTTATCGCCCTCTTGGGAGCTCTCGTCTTAGGAAAATACGTGCCAGGCATAGACTTTACTCTAGCGGATGCCGCTTCGATTGGAATTATTGGAGGGGCGGATGGTCCTACGGCAATTTATGTCGCTTCCCAGTTGTCAAATCACCTACTGGGGGCGATCGCTGTGGCGGCGTACTCGTATATGGCACTGGTGCCTATCATCCAACCGCCTATTATGCGACGGTTTACGACCCACGAAGAGAGACAAATTGTCATGAAGCAGCTGCGCGTTGTTAGTAAACGAGAGCGGATCATCTTTCCCCTCGTCGTCTTAACTGCGTGTATCCTCCTCTTGCCAACAGCAACCCCTCTTTTGGGATCTCTTATGTTTGGAAACTTAGTCAAAGAGTGTGGCGTGACGGATCGCCTCTCTGACACGATGCAGAATGCCTTAATCAACATTATTACCATTATGCTCGGTTTAGCCGTTGGCTCCAAAATGCAGGCGGATCAATTTTTGAACTTGAATACCCTCGGGATTCTTGCGTTGGGATTGGTCGCCTTCTCTATTGGAACCACCTCTGGAATTTTACTGGCAAAACTCATGAACAAGTTTTCCAAAAATCCGATCAACCCCTTAATTGGAGCGGCGGGAGTCTCAGCGGTTCCTATGGCTGCTCGAGTTGTGAACAAGGTCGGGCTTGAGGAGAATCCTAATAATTATCTCTTAATGCATGCGATGGGACCGAATGTCGCAGGAGTGATTGGATCGGCGGTCGCCGCTGGTGTCCTTCTCTCTCTTGTTCCCGCCCTCTCTTAATGATAACAGCGATAACAAATTATGGGCAATATTGTAGGCAAATGATAGGAAAATCATAGGATTGATAAAAAAGATCGAGTTAGAAATGAAAAAGAGCTTTTTAAAAGCGCCCAACATCTAATCAGATCCTTAATTTTAAGGCTAGGAGTAATTTATGAGTGAGAAGGAGAATGATGTTCTCATTCCAAAGGGAGTTTTTAAGCGAGAAAAAGAGTTCTTAGAGGCTGAAACGTTCTCTGCGCAACAGTTGAAAGGGATCCCACGAAAAGGGGATACCTCTCTTCATTTTGAACTTCCCAATCAGTTTGGCGAGAAGGTTAATACGAAAGATTTATGCAAGAAAGGGCCTTTGGCCATTATCTTCTTGCGAGGACTCTGGTGCCACAACTGTAACCACGACCTCCTTAACTTGGTTGAAAGCTACGAATCGATAAAAAAGCTAGGAGCAGAGGTGGTGGTGGTCTCTCCGGGGAGTGAGCGTTTCACACGTTCTGCCGATGTTATTAAAGAAAAATTGCCGTTCTCTTTTCTTACCGACTCTAACAATCGAGTGGCTGAAAAATATAGACTCCGCTATGAGATTAAAGGACGATCCGAGGAACTCTATAAAGAGGCTGGTATCGACCTCTCTGAGTACAACGCCGCAGGGGATTCGTTTCTTCCTATTCCCGCAAAATTTGTTCTCGATAGAGCGGGAGTTGTCTGTTACGCCAAAGCCTCTCCCAACCCCTTCGAGAGAGTCGAGATGGGAGATATCTTACTGCTAATTGAAGAATTAACCGAAGGAAACATCTAATAAAATTGAAAAGTCTCTCTCGGGGGACTCTTCCTGATAAAAAGATATTATAATATGGAATCCATTAGTTATCATATCCACCAGTGGCAGGCCGAAAAGAAGGCGAGAGGTGTTGTGCAGATAATGCACGGGATGGGAGAGTACGCCAACCGCTACAACGACGTCGTTGAATTTCTCACAAAAAAGGGGTTTCACGTCGTCCTCAACGACTACCGAGGTCACGGGGCGAGTGTTCAGAACGTAGAAGATTTGGGACGCATCACGACCTTTACTCAGTTGGTTAAAGATGAGATAGAAGTAACTCGTCGCATGGCCAATGAGTACCCCGAACTTCCCCTCTTTGTCTTGGGACACAGTATGGGTTCTTTTCTCGCCCAAGGGCATATGAGAGGTCTCTCCCCCAACCTCTGCTCAGGGTATCTTCTCTCTGGCTCGTGTGGATCTCGTCTGATGATTCCTCTTGTTGGCTCGTGGGTAGGTGGTTTTCTCTCACTCTTCCTTTCAAAGAAAAAGAGTCCCTTTATGAAGAGACTTCTCTTTTTGGGAATGAATCAGCGAATCTCCGATCCACAGAGCAAGAATGCGTGGCTTACTCGAGATGAAGAGAGTGTTCGAGAGTACGACGAAGATCCGAGGTGCGGGTTTGCTTACTACACCTCTTTTTATCACGATTTCTTACGATACCTCTCCGCTCTTTACCAACTTAAAAGATTTAAATCGGTCTCCCGTGAGATCCCTGTTCGTATCTTTTCTGGGGAGGAAGACCCCGTCGGTCTCTACGGTAAAGGGGTGAAAAAACTCTACCAATTTTATAAAGAGAAGCTCTCGTTTAAAGAGGTCGAGTATCACCTCTACCCAGAGGGGCGACACGAGATGTTCAACGAGCTAAATTCCCAAGAGGTTTTAGACGATACCCTCCTGTGGCTAGAGAAAATTCTTGCTCAAAAATAGGAATCCCGTTCAAAATTTTTTATCGGAATCTCTCAACGTATGCAGTTAAAAAAAATTCCCCTTGACGATGTCAGAGTTCTCTCCGGAGAGCACTTTTTACAGACCCCCTTCTGGGCAAGGTTTAAAACCCAATTCGGATGGGAAGCTCACGCTTTTTCCTCTCTTCAAGAGAGGTCAGAGGGAGAGTCTAAGGAGAAGGGAATCTCTCTTCTCTACAGAAAAATCGGTGCTTTTCGCATCGCTTATCTTCCCTTCCCCCCTTTTACGCAAGGCGAAGAACTCACCGAGTTTATTCAGGCGATTAAACCCCACCTCCTCCCTAAAACACTCTTCCTGCGCTTCGATACTCCTTACCAGTCGAAGGGAGAAAAGAGATGGGATCTTCGCCCTCCTTTCCGACGAATTCCCTCGCTTACCATCCAGCCTCAAGATACCGTTCTACTCGATCTGGTTCCTCCAACTGAGGCGATATTGGGAGAGATGCACAAAAAATGGCGGTATAATATTCGACTCAGTGGAAAAAAGGGGGTAATCGTAAAAGAGGGAAACTCCTCAGATATTCCCCTCTGGTACGAACTCTATCGAGTCACAGCTCAACGAGATAAGATCTCTCTCCACTCTCAAAAATATTATCAAACGCTCTTTGATCTAGCTCAGAAGGAGTCGGAGATCTCCCTCCATCTCTATTTGGCGATGGTCGAGGAGGAGTGTGTCGCTGGTATCTTTGTTCTACAGTACGGTAAGAGAGCGGTCTACCTCTACGGAGCCTCGGGCGACGCACATCGAGAGAAGATGCCAGCGTACGCCTTGCAGTGGCACGCTATCGAAGAGATGAAGAGCCAAGGGGTAGAAGAATACGATCTATACGGAATCCCGCCCAACGGAGAGGATAAAAATCATCCCATGCACGGATTGTACCGATTTAAAACGGGATTTGGGGGAGAGATTGTTCATACGCAGGGCATCGTCGACACTCCGCTGATTCCTCTTTTATACAGGGGGTATCGAATCGTAGAGAAACTCCGATACTGGTACTACAAACGGATCAAAAAATGGGTGATTCGCCTTCGGTGATTCTTCTTCATGGAACCTCTCAT
>CAZATZ010000024.1:9994-13482 GCA_964488175.1 uncultured Spirochaetales bacterium | reverse complement strand
TAAAATCAAGATAGTCAGAATATCTTCTCTAATCTCGCACAAAATACGATAATCACCTACTCTAAAACGGTAAATATTTTGAAACGTATTACCCTTTAGTGGTTTAGCTTTATGCAAAATAAAGGCGAGGGGTCTGTCCTCAAGAGAATCAAGAAATCGGAGGATCTGTCTCTGGATTGGCTTATCAAGTTTGCGAAATGTTTTTTCACTCTTCGAATTGAAAACGATCTTCATTTAAAGAACAAGTTTACTCGAGATGGTTTCGTTCGCGTATCTCATCGAGGGAAAAAGTAGTTTGATCGCCGTCATAAAACTCTTTCAACTCTTTTTCAGCCAAAAGGGAGTCGCTACGATCTCGTAAGAATTCTTTCAGAGCTATTTTGATGTAGTCGTTTTTACTAAGGTTTGTCTCTTTAGACAGAGTTGTCAAATCTTTTTCTAACTCTTTACCAAGTCTAATGTTTATCATCTGACACCCCACAAAAATCTCATAGAAAACGTTACATAAATAGTTTGACTGTTTCAAAAAAATATTTCAAGCATATCCTATCAATGTATTGTAAAAAATATTATAAGAAAATCTTTTAAATCTTCCTAGGTTTCAGAAAAATATTTTTCAAAAACCGGTTTTTGTGTTTTGACGGCTGAATATTTATGAGGCACTTCGAAAAAGTCGATTTCAGAAAATAACGAGTGAGAAATGAAAAAGGAGTTTTTTAGAGATGCCCATCTATAAAAGATCTTATCTCATCAACATCAGGCATAGAGCTTAAGGCACCCTCTCTACTCGAAACGAGAGCGCCGCAAGCGTTCGAAAATATCAACAAATCTTTTGCGTATCCCGCGTATCCATTATCATTATCATTATCGATATCATAAATCGTTTTATTATCCCTGATCATTTTACCAACAAACGCCCCTATAAATGCATCTCCAGCACCAGTTGTATCGATAACATCGACACTAAAACCATTCACATACTCACTCACTCTGTTAGTAAAAATCTTAGCCCCCTCTCTACCCATCGTATAGATAAAAACTTTTACTCCCATTTGAAATAAGATTTTACTCGCCACCTCTTCATCGTTTGTACCCGTGATAAATTTTAATTCCTCATCCGATATTTTTACGATATCCGCGTATTTTATAAATTCATTGACCGTCTTCTTCAATTCCTCTAAATCGTCCCATAGAGGGAATCTTAAATTAGGATCAAAAACGATAGTTCCCCCCCTCTCTTTGACAAACTCTATCGCCTTTTTATGAGCGTATTTTACTGGAGCCTCAATTAAATCAACGGAACAAAAATGTAAAAAATCATTAGGTTGAAACCAATCAGAGGAGATTTCATCTTCTTGCAAAAGCATATCGGCACTCGGTTTTCTATAAAAAGAGAATTCTCGTTGTCCATCACTCTGCAACGAGACAAAAGCAAGAGCGGTATTTGCCTCTGTCGTTCTAGAAACGTAATCTGTTTTTATCCCCGCCGCCTCCATACTCTCCACTAAAAAATCTCCAAAGGCATCCTCGCCCAATTTCCCAATAAAATACGCATCGTTACCGAGCTTAGAGACACACGCACAGACATTGGCAGGCGCTCCCCCCGGTTTTTTAATAAATTCAAGCACATCTTTTAACTCACAATTGCGTTGCTTGGGAATAAAATCAATTAAACATTCACCTATACTAAAGAACATACGGGTACCTCCAAGAAAGTCGATTTCAGAAAATAACGAAGATATTTTTTGGCAAGTCAAGGAATTAAAAACGGAGTTTAGCCAAGATTTATCATTAAATCAAATGAGTATTTTAGTGACGCTGGATTGACAGAAAAGATCGAGTTAGAAATGAAAAAGAGTTTTTTAGAGGTACCCCTAGGTCTACCTCCAAGAAAGTCGATTTCAGAATTTTTAAAACTTTATTTAAATCACGAATCTCCTGAGTCTGTCTTGATAACAATACTTTTTCAACAGAAAAACGACTTAAAATGTCATCGTAAATACTCTATTTCACCGATTCCCCCCAGAGAGACGGGGTGATTGGCAAGAGTTCCGACTTCCCCCCCTGTTAAAATCCCCTTGTCAGAATGGAGGAGGAGAGAGCGTCAAATAAAAATCACCCTCTCAAATTGTGATTGAAAAAATAAAATATAAGTTCGTAAAAAGGTCGTTCTCCCAGTTGAAAATATCGAAAGACTCCCTATACTCATTCAAAGATTATTGAAAAACCAAGAAAATCGAACAAAAGAAGTTCACAGAAGCATTGAAAATCCACCATCGAAAAGAGAGAGGGGATAAGATCTAAATGAAAGTATTGTGTAAAAAACCGATCACGATTAGAGGCAAAGAGCTAGGAGGCAAAGAGATCTTCATCTGTGTCCCTATGATTTCACACACGAAAGAAGAGATAAAGGTAGATGCCAAGGTTTTAGCCTCGCTGGCTCCCGATATCATTGAGTGGTGCTGTGACTATTATCAGCCCATCGAGAACGTCGGTGAAATTCAAGAGACTCTACGAGAAATCTCTTCGATCATCGGCGACATACCTCTGCTGGTGCGGCTACGACACGTCGACGAGGGAGGATTTCAATTCATTCCCCAAGACCTCCGCCTTAAGATCATCGAGGCAATCCTAGAGACCTCATCTATCGATATAATGGATGTCGAAATCAGCAACGATCCCGATTTTATCCAAAAAGTCAGAGATCTCACGACTCAGCACAAGACACACTTAATGCTCTCTTACCACAACTTTAAAGAGACTCCGAGTGAAGAATTTCTTGTCGACAAGATCTGTGAAGCGAATAGACTCGGTGCCGATATCCCCAAAATCGCCGTCATGCCACACAATTACGGCGATGTTCTCAAGGTTCTAAACTCGACGTATCGAGCAAGAAAAACCCTCATCGAAACACCTCTGGTAACCGTCTCGATGGGAGATATGGGTCAAGTCTCACGAGCTTACGGGGGACTTTTTGGCTCAGATCTCACCTTCGCCGTTGGTAAGGAGTCTTCCGCCGTGGGACAAATCTCCCTCGCTCAGTTACGCGCTCTTCTCGAAAACGCAAGAGCGAGTGGGGTCAACACTATCGAACCAGCGTAGGGGAACTCTTGTTGAATAAAGAGAAAAAGGGGGTTTTTAGAGGTACCGCTTTAAAAAACCTCTAAAAAAACCCTTTTTTTGTTCTAACTCGATCTTTTCTGTCAATTCCAATTTGTCATAGCTTGACTAAAATACTCATCTAGGCCAGCGAAACTCCTTTTTACATCCTTTCCTTTCTCAAAAAAAATCTTCTTTATTTTATGAAATCTACTTTTTAGAGATTCTCGAAAGATGAAAAAAGGATTTTTAGAGGTTTACCTTGATAAGATCATCATCTTACCAACTCATTTATTTAGCGTCTCTAACTCGGAATTTTCCACCGAAAAAAAACGGACTCTCTCTCCCTGAAAAAGAGTGAGATAAATTAATGTATTATTTATTATTTA
>CAZATZ010000024.1:0-9894 GCA_964488175.1 uncultured Spirochaetales bacterium | reverse complement strand
GGACTCTCTCTCCCTGAAAAAGAGTGAGATAAATTAATGTATTATTTATTATTTATTTTATTACTCCATTTTGTATAGACTAAAATAAAACGATACTTTATAATCCCCCGAAATCATAAATTACAATTCGAAATAGATGTATATGTACACAATTTCGCATGTAACTAAAATTTTAAGTTTCAACTGACAAGGAAGAGGATTTCATGAAAGAACTAACACAAGATCAAGAAAAAGAACTCCAACAACTACTCGACAGAGCAGAGAAAGCACAGGCGATCATAGAGACCTACTCCCAAGAGAGAGTCGATAGCCTCTGCCAAGCTGTCGCTTGGTCAATCAGCAACAAAGAGACCTTTTCCCAGCTCTCATACGAAGGCGTCGATGAGAGCGGGCTAGGAGATAGAGAAGGACGACCCAACAAACGGGGAAAAATTCATGGAATCTTAAGAGATGCTCTTCGTGGAAAGAGTGTCGGACCCGTTGAAACTCTTCCAGAAAGAGGAATTGTCAAATACGCAAAACCCGTCGGCGTGATCGGCTCAATTGTCCCAGCAACAAATCCAGTATTAACGCCAGCAGGAACGGCTATCTACGCTATCAAAGCGAGAGACGTCGTCATCTTTGCCCCCCACCCCAGAACGAAAAAGACGTCGTTTAAAGCCGTTGAGATTATGCGAAAAGCACTTGAGGAGCAGGGAGCACCCGCCGATATACTCCAGTGCGTAGAAAACACCAACATCACGATGAGTCAGACCTTAATGCAGAGAGTTCAACTGGTTCTCGCCACTGGTGGGCCTGGGTTGGTTCATTCGGCGTATAGTTCTGGTACACCCGCTTATGGAGTCGGTGCAGGAAACTCTACCATGGTCATTGATGAGACCGCCGATGTAGAGATAGCCGCCGCCAATAGTCGAATGAGTAAGACCTCCGATTTCGGTTCAGGATGTTCTGCTGACGGAAACCTTCTCATCGACAAGAGTCTTTTTCAAAAGATGGTTGAGGCTCTTAAGCTTGAGGGGGGGTATCTCGCCTCTGACGAAGAGAAGGCTAAACTAAAGAAGGCGATGTGGGACGACAAAGGAGCGAGGCTCGCCGATACGGTCGCAAAGTCCGCTGGTGAACTCTGTCGTTTGGCAGGATTTGAGATTCCAGCCGATCGAAAATTTGTCATGGTTATGGGCGATAAGATCGGAAAGGATCACTTCTTCTCCTCGGAAAAACTGACAACTCTCATGGCTCTGTATCAGTTCGACAACTTTGACAAAGCTCTCGAGATGGTACACGACATCTATGAAGTAAAAGGAAAGGGACACTCTTGTGGTATCTACTCCCACGACAAAGATCACATACACCGTCTGGCGATGATGGCCCCTGTTAGCCGAATCATGGTTCGCCAACCCCAGTCCAAAGCAAATGCCGGTTCTTTCACCAACGGAATGCCTATGACCTCCAGTCTCGGTTGCGGAACGTGGGGAGGAACCTCGGTCTCTGAAAACATCAACCTAAAACACTACCTTAACTACACGTGGGTATCAGAGCCTATCCCCGAAGACAAGCCCTCTTACGAAGAGCTCTTCGGAAAATTTTATGACCCAACGGTGGGTGCGTAACCGCCATAATTTTTAAGCCCTAGAGGAGACTCCTTCGAGACCCCCTAGGGCTTAATATTTTAGTTTGAATTTGAGTTTAAGTTTTATTTTGTGATAACCGTAATAAACAAGCGTAATAAACAACAGCGACAAGCAGCAGTGATAAACAACAGAGAGAAGAGGAAAATTATAGTATGAAAAAACTTATTTCACACCAAATTGTAGAGTATCTAGAAAGAAGAGACGTATCCCATATTTTTGGACTCTGCGGTCATACCGTTATTGCGATGTTGGACGCTCTTAAAGAGAGTTCGATCGAGTTTATCTCTGTTCGTCACGAACAAGTAGCAACACACGCCGCAGATGGTTATGCACGAGTGGCAAAGAAAGCTGGAGTCGCCCTGATTCACCTCGGGCCTGGGTTGACCAACGCCGCCACGGGAGTTGCTAACGCCGCTCTCGACAGCATTCCTATGGTCGTTATTGCGGGAGATATTCCTAGCTACTACTACGGAAAACACCCGCACCAAGAGATTTATCACCACGCAGACGCCTCACAGCATGAAATTTATAGACCCTTTGTTAAGAGAACTTGGCGTATTGATAACGCAGAAGATCTTCCCGTTATTTTAGATAAAGCGTTTCGCCTCGCAGAAAATGGTCGTCCAGGGCCCGTCTTAATCTCAGTTCCCATGGATGTTTTTTCAGAAGAACTCGATACCAAATTCTTCGAGAGAGCTCAGAGAGGGAGTCTTGATGTTGTCAAACCTAGCCTCGATGAAGAGACCGCCACTAAGATCGCTCGTCAATTAATAGAGGCCAAAAATCCAGGAATTCATGCAGGAGGCGGAATTATCTTAGCAGAGGCAACAGAAGAGCTTCGAGCCTTAGTCGAATTCTTAGACATTCCAGTAACACGTACCCTCATGGGTCAAGGGGTTCTTCCCGATTCACACGAACTCTTGGTAGGAATGACCGGTTTCTGGGGAACAAAATTCGTCAACGGTCTCTCCTCCTCAAGAGATCTTTTGCTGGGAGTAGCTACCCGTTTTGCCGAGGCTGATAGTAGTTCGTGGTACAAGGGGGTCACCTTTGATATCCCTAAAACAAAGCTAATTCAAATAGACATTGATCCAGTTGAAATTGGTCGGAACTATCCCGTAGAGATGGGAGTTCAAGCCGACGCCAAACAGGCGTTAAAAGCGATTCTTGCCGCAGCCAAAAAATTAAAGCCAGAGGGTATCGATCGACCTCAGTTACGAAAAGAGATCGCAGAGTACAAAAAAGATTTCCAAGAAAAAAATAAAAGTATCAGCGATGATAATCGATTCCCCATGACTCCCCAGAGAATTTTGCGGGATGTCCGAAAAGTTCTTCCTCACGATAGTATTATCGCTACCGACGTCGGTTGGAATAAGAATGGAATGGGTCAGCAATTTGATATTAGTATCCCAGGAACCATTCTTCACCCTAGCGGACTCTGTACGATGGGATTTGGTCCAGCAGCGATTTTGGGAGCCAAAATTGCCGCTCCCGACAAAGTCGTCATTACCTTAGTAGGAGATGGTGGATTTGGAACGAATCCCAGTGTTATGGCAACCGCCGTCGAGAAAAATATTCCCGTCATCTGGTTGGTCATGAATAATAGTGCCTTCGGTACGATCGCAGGATTGGAGTCAGAGCACTATAACACCGACTTTGGAACCGTCTTTACAGCGAATGGGGAGTCGTACTCTCCTCAGTGGGCCGAGGTCGCAAAGGCTTATGGAGTGAAATCTCGAAAGGTTGAATCGGCTGAAGAGTTCCAAGATGCGTTACGTGAGGCGATCACAGCCAATGTTCCCTATCTATTAGATGTTCCCATGGAAAATATCCCAGTTCCGACCGAGGGAATATGGAATATCAACGACATCTATACGCCTAAAGCGGACGTAGAGAGGGGTAAGCTCGTATGACACTGCCCGATTCGATTATGATCTGCGAGGTCGGTCCAAGAGACGGTCTTCAAAATGAGAAAACGATTCTCTCCGCCTCTGATAAGGTCGATCTAATTAACCGAATTATAGATTCTGGATGCAAGATGATTGAGGTCGGCTCGCTAGTTCACCCAAAGGCGATTCCCGCCCTCGCCGATACCGAGGAGGTCTACCAGCGTATCGAGAAGCCTTCAGACGTCGAGTTTCGGGTCTTAGTCCCCAATCGTAAGGGAGTTGAGCGGGCTATCAAGATGGGTATCAAAAAGGTAAAGCTCACGGTCTCGGTGAGTCATACCCACAATGTAAATAACTTTAACCGCACACCGCAAGAGTCTCTCGAGAATTTCAAGGAGTGTTATGCTCTCGCCAAAGAGAACGGTCTAGAGGTCTCTGCTGCCCTTGCCACCGCCTTTGGTTGCCCCTTTGAGGGTGCGATATCAAAGGAGAGTGTTGAAGGGCTCTTGATTCCCGTCTTAGAACTGGGGATTAATGAGGTCTCACTCTCCGACACAACGGGGATGACCAACCCCCGAGAGGTATCGCAGAAGGCTGAGTATTTTTTAAAGAAATACCCCTCCGTTGAGTGGAACCTACACTTTCATAATACACGTGATATGGGTTTCGCCAACGTCTTGGCTGGGATGATGGCGGGAGTCACCAGATTTGACGCCTCCTTCTCCGGATTGGGTGGGTGTCCCTTCGCCCCTGGAGCGACGGGTAATATCTCAACCGAAGATCTCATTCACATGCTCGACGAGATGGGAATTAAGACTGGTATCAATCTAGACAAGTCGATAGAGATAGCGAAGAGAGTAGAGGAGTTAGTCGGTCATAAGACGGAGAGCTACATGCTCAGAGCGGGAAAGAGTAGCGACACCATAACGCTAGACAGTAGCGACGGTCAGAAGAGATGGAGTAAATAGTAGTGTCAGAATTTTCATTAGCCCATCTTACCACCCTCCAATGTTCCCCACCCGAGCTGATCCATAACGCCTCACTCTCGGGCTACGAGTATGTAGGGATAAGACCTATTTTCATGGGATTAAAAGGGGAGCCTAATTACGCATTAGCCAAAAACCCCGACTTATTGGAGAAGACTCGCAGAGCCCTCGATGAGACCGACGTTAAGATACACGACATTGAGCTAGCTCGCATCGTTGATAATCTTGATATTCGCGGAGAGTACCTCCCCGCCATGAAGATTGGATCCGAGCTGGGAGCACGCTGTATTATTAGTAGTGTTTGGACAGAGAATAGATCTTATGCCGTTGAAAAATTTAAAGAACTCTGTGACGTCGCAGGAGATTTAGGACTTAAGGTCTCTTTAGAGTTTGTCACTTGGTCAAATCTCATCGATCTAAAAAGAACCTTAGAGTTTTTAGATGAAGCCAATAGAAAAAATGCGGGGCTTTTAATCGATACACTCCATTTTTATCGATCAAAGGTAAGTTTAGACGAACTCGATGAAATCCCCCCTGAGTTAGTTCACTTTTTTCACCTCTGTGACGGGCCGGCAGATATTCCAGTTAAAGAAGAGGAACTGGCTCGTACTGGTCGTGCAGAACGCTACTACGTAGGAGAGGGAGTTAGCCCAATCAAAAGTATTGTGGCAAAGTTTCCCGAGGCGGTTTGTTCAATTGAACTTCCCCATCTGAAACGAGAAGAGGAACTAGGAAGTATGGAGTTTGCCAAACGCTGTTTAACAACCGCTAAAAGCTATCTCCAATAACGAGAGCGATGTCTCTTTTGAGATACATTCTTTGAGTGATCGTATTTTAATTATGAGTAAAAATAGTAAGATAAAATTTTTTAGAGGAGATCTAAAGTTCGCCTAGGTCAGGGGGACACGAGAAGACGAAACAAAAGAAAAAGGTGGGTGTTTATACGATGATAAAAGTCCTAAAATGGTTAGACAAGTATCTTGAGGAGAGTCTGCTTGTCATATTACTGCTGGGCTGTGTTCTCTCGATGGGAATCCAGATTGTCTCACGCTATATATTTTCCTCATCTCTTTCGTGGTCAGAAGAATTCATGCGCTATATGTTTGTCTGGTCAACCTTTCTCAGTATCAGTTTCTGTATCAAACACTTTAGTTCGCTGAAGGTGGAAATTTTAGTTCGCAAGTTGAACAAAAAAGTCCTCTTGATTTTGAATCTTTTTATCCATCTTCTTCTTTTTGTTATCATTACCATTCTCTTAGACGCATCCATCGATATTTTTATCCGTGCGGTAGAGAGTGGTCAAAAGAGTCCAGCCCTTCAGTGGCCCATCGAATACGTTCAGTCTTCAATGATGGTTGGGTTTTTTCTGGCAGAAATCCGCCTCATTCAACGATTTATCAATATTTTTATTCTGAAGAAGGGACTACCTGTTCTCGAACTGGAGGAGTTTTAAAATGTTAGCTTGGGTTTTCATATCTCTTTTTATCATGCTCTTTATGAGTATTCCCATCTCAATCTCTATTGCTGGTGTCTCCCTGCTTCCTCGTTTGATGGATTCATCCTTTCCTGGCTCTACCGAATTTGTGGTTCGTGGGATGCTAGGAGGAGTCGACAGCTTCCCCCTTCTTGCGATCCCCCTCTTTATCCTCTCGGGAAACATTATGGCAAAGGGAAAAATCTCAAAGAAGATCTTTGACGCCTTCGCCTATTTCTTAGGGAATAAGACAGCGGGAATGCCGATCGCTGTCATCTTTACCTGTCTCTTCTTTGGAGCGATCTCCGGATCAGCCCCAGCCACCACGGCGGCGGTAGGAGCTATGTCAATTCCTGTCCTCGTAGAACTGGGGTACGACAAACGATTTGCGACCGCTCTTTGTGCTGTGGCGGGTGGAATCGGAGTGATTATTCCCCCTAGTATTCCCTTTATCCTCTATGGAATGGCCTCTGGCACATCGGTAGGGGCTATGTTCATTGCAGGGATTTTACCAGGAATATTTATTGCTCTCTGTCTTATCTCTTACTCTATTATTTACTGTCTAAAAAATGGTGAAGATAAACAGACTCTTGCGCTCCAACACGCCGAGATTACAAAAAATGGTTTTTGGTCGCTCTTTATCAATGGATTCTGGGCCTTTTTATCACCCGTCATTATTTTAGGAAGTATCTATAGCGGAATAGCCTCTCCCACCGAGGCCGCTACGATCTCCGTCTTCTACTCGACGGCGGTCGTTCTTTGGGTTTATAAGACAATTCAAGTAAAAGATCTCATTCCTATCATGCTAGAGACGATTAAGACCTACGCTCCCCTACTCTTTATCCTAGCCACAGCGACCGCTTTTGCTAGGATCTTAGCGATGCTCGATGCGCCTGCGGTTATATCGGATCTCATCGTTTCAAATGTAAAGGGAAAGATTGCCATTCTCCTTATTCTTAACCTCTTGCTTCTCATTGTTGGTATGATTATGGACACAGGCCCCGCTATTCTTATTCTGACGCCTATTCTTCTTCCTATCGTCGCTGAGATTGGAGTCGATCCAGTCCACTTTGGTATCATTATGGTCGTAAACTTGGCTATCGGATTTGTGACCCCTCCTATTGGGGTGAACCTCTTTATCGCCAGTGCGATGACAAAGATCGATATCACAGAGATTGTCCGTTATGCACTTCCCTTTATCGTCGCATTCCTGATAGCCCTCTTAGTGCTTACCTACGTGCCGGCTATTAGTCTCATCCTTTTATAGAGTCGAGTCTCTTTTCACAGAGAGAGCTCTCAGTTGGTATGAATTATGAGTTTTAAAAAATATACATCATTTTAATATTTTCATCGAAGAGGAGGTAAAAAAAGAGTAGGTAAAATCTATTTTATACATTTGATACAAATACAACGTTAAAAACCTCGGTAAGAGGCGAAATTTAGTAGACCATTTTAGTAGGTTTCCACTGGTTTAAACACCCTTTAGAGGTGTCTTTCATCCTAAGGCTTGAGAGATAAGCCAGTAAGAAACGATGAAGAGAAGGAACAGATTAATGAAAAACAAGATAATATTCACAGTAGCCGTAATAACCCTGAGTCTCTTTTTAAGTTGCCAAAAAAAAGAGATGACAGGAGACGCAAGCGAGAGCATGGAGTCCATCCGCATGAATCTGGCGATGGATAGCCCAGAAGACGCAGTAACCTATCTCTACTCAAAGAAATTTGCCGAGTTAGTGGAAGAAAAGAGTGGAGGAAACATTCTCATCAAACTGTATCCATCCGCCCAACTCGGAGGAGATAGAGAAATTACAGAGGGTGTACAATCGGGTACGATCGATTTAGGAGCTCAAACGACCGCCCCCCAAGTCAATTTCATCCCAAAATTGGCTCTCTTTGATATGCCTATGCTTTTTCGCAATATAGAAGAGGCGAGAAAGGTTATCAATGATCCCGAATTCTACTCATATCTTGAGTCTGTTTACAACGAAAAAGGTTTTAAACTCCTCGGTATGGCCGATCAAGGTTTTCGCGTCCTGACTACAAATAGAAACGTAGTGGTTCCTAGCGATCTTGATGGACTTAAGATAAGAACAATGGAGAATCCCTACCATCTAAATTTCTGGAAGGCTGTAGGGGCAAATCCAACACCGATGGCTATCTCAGAACTCTATGTCGCACTACAGCAGGGAACTGTCGACGCTCAAGAAAATCCCTACGAAGTAACCGCTGGGTTTAAACTCTATGAGCAACAAGCTTTTATAGAGAACACCAATCACTTCGTTCACACACTCACCATTATCATGAATCCCGCTCGGTTTGATGCTTTGACACCAGAGCAGCAAAAGATATTTGAAGAGGCCGCCGACGAAGCGACTCAGTACGCATGGATGCAGACAGATCAACGCCTAAGCGAACGTGCTAAGATTATGACTGATAGCGGTTCAGTGATCGAAGAACTTCCAGAAGAGGTACGAAAATTCATGGACGAGCGGGCAGAAGAGACCTATGCATTTGTTCGAGAAAACATCGGAGACGAGCCAGTTGATATGGTATTAAAATCCGTTGAGGCGGTGCGTAATGAATAATAAGGCTGAGATCGTCCTAGGGATAATCGGAGGGGGGTACGCCGCTGCCCTCCATCTTAGTGGGTATAAAAAAGTGTATTCGCTAAATATCCGTGTTAAAACAGTCGTCGATCTAGATCTTAAAAAGGCTCAAGAATTAGCAGATGAGTTTGGAATCGAGAACGTTACCTCCTCTTTTGAGGAGATGCTTCAAGATCCAGAGATTGATGTTATTGACATTATCACACCCGCTGTTACCCATCCTGATATGGTTATCAAAGTATTAGAGCATCAAAAACATGTGATTTGCGAAAAACCTCTTGTCGGTTTTTTTGGAAAAAAAGATCAAAAAACTCCCGTAGGAGATACGGGAAAGCAAGAGATGTACGACCACGTTCTCAGTGAACTAACAAGGATTAGAGAGGCTGTGAGCCGATCGAATAAAAAATTCATGTTTGCCGAGAATTACGTCTACGCAACCCCTATGCAGCGAAGTGCGGAACTCATCAGAAAGAAGAAGAGTCGCATCCTTTTGATGAAGGGCGAAGAGAGCCTCAAAGGCTCGAGTTCTCCTGTGGCTGGCAAGTGGGCTTTTACGGGAGGAGGGAGTCTCATTCGTGTCGGAGTTCACCCCCTTTCGGGAATTCTCTGGCTTAAAAAACAGGAGGCGATTGCCCACGGGAAAAAAATCTTCGTAAAGAGTGTTATGGGTGATATGGAGACAGTTACTCACTCTCTGACCGATGAAGAGAGGCGGCATATCGATATCGTTGCCGAGGATGTGGAAGATCTCGGTCTTGTTATTGTCACCTTCTCCGATTCAACGAGAGCTATCATTATTGCGAGCGATCTCTGCTTAGGAGGAACAAAGAATAGTGTCGAGATCTACTGTAATGATGTGAATTTAAACCTCAATCTTACACCAACGGATCTTCTAACCTCCTATTATTTGGATGAAAAAGGGATTGAAGATGAGACGATAGGCGAGATGCTTCCGTCAAAACTTGGCTGGAATCACGTCTTTGTCTCTGATGACGTGATTCGGGGGTATACTGGTCAGGCGCAGGATTTTATGGAGTGCGTTGCGTATCCAGAACAAAACCCTCAGTCCGATTTTTCTCTGGCTGCGAATAATGCTCAGATTGTCTACGCTGCCTATCTTTCAGCCGAAAGAGGAGAGAAGGTTACTCTCGATATAGAGCTCTAGACAGAACTCTAGACAGAACTCTAGATTTTTTTGAACCATGAGCGTGCTCATCATCTGAGAGATGGTCATGCTTATGGTTCAAATTTTTATCTTCTTCACAAAATACGATGAATAATGGAAGTGCTTTAAAAAGTTACTCTTCC
>CAZATZ010000023.1:0-13669 GCA_964488175.1 uncultured Spirochaetales bacterium | reverse complement strand
ATCTATTTTTTCGTGGACTCTTTTTTCTGTGATGAGAAATTTAAATGGCAAGAGAGTTGGTGAGATTCCCCAACGAGTTGGGGGAGGGGAGAGACCTTTTCACAGAGACTAAGTCGATGAGAACAGCGGGGATAGAAGGCGCATCCCTCTCGGTTGGGGAGGGGGGGAGTCGTGAGATCTCTCGACTCTTTTTGAAGAGATCTCTCTGAGGAGCGGTTGAGTCGTGGAATCGAATCGATGAGAAGTTGGGTATAGGGGTGTTGAGGATTTCGGTAGAGATCTTCCGCTCTTCCCATTTCGACGATTTTCCCCTGATACATGACGCCGACTCGATCACTCATCGACTCAATTACGTCGAGGTTGTGCGAGATAAAGAGGTAGGTGAGGTTAAATTTTTTCTGGGTGGTCTTTAATAGGTTTAGCAGAGTACTCTGAGTCGAGACATCGAGAGCGGAGACCGGTTCATCGGCGATAATAAACCGTGGGCGGTTAAGAAGGGCGAGGAGTATTCCGACTCGTTGGCTCTGTCCTCCCGAGAGTTCGTGAGGGTAGCGATCCAAGAGGGTTTCATCGAAGTTTATCGCTTCCATCATCTCTGAGATGCTCCTCTTTTTCTCCTCTGCGGTGAGCGTTTTATCGATTCGCAGAGACTCCTCCAAGAGCCAACCGATTCGCTTCGTGGGATTGAGGGCGCTGAGAGAGTCTTGGAAGATAAGTCGGATATCGGTCGGTAGAATTCGTCGACCTCTCTCTCTGAGATGGAGCGGACTCCCCCGAAAAAATATCTCCCCTTCGTCGGGTTGCTCTAGACCGAGTATCACCTTGGCGAGGGTCGATTTTCCGCACCCCGATTCGCCGACGAGTCCAAAGGTCTCTCCCTCCTTGATCGAGAGAGAGACGTCGTCGACGCTCTTGATAAATCGATCTTCTGAGTAAAAGCGACTCCCCTCTCGGCGGTAGTATTTTTTTAGGTTTTTGACCTCTAAAAGGTTCTCACTCATCGACTCTCTCCCCCTCTTTTGGGTGGCATCGGGATCGACTCGAGCAGTCTTTGGGTGTGGGGGTGCTGGGGGTCTCTCAAAATTTGAGAGACCTCTCCCCTCTCGACGATCTTACCAGAGGACATGACGATGACCTGATCGCAGAGCTCTTGAATCACGGCTAAGTCGTGTGAGATAAAGAGAATGGTCATCTCTCTGCGTCTGTTTAACTCTCTCAAAAGATCTAAGATCTGCGCCTGCACGGTGACATCGAGAGCGGTGGTCGCTTCATCGGCGATCAGTAGTCTCGGTTCGCAGATGATCGCCATGGCTATCATGACCCGTTGTCGCATGCCTCCCGAGAGTTTGTGGGGGTAGAGGTGGTAGAGATACTCGACATCTTTTAACCCGACCTCTCGCATCACCTTTAAGGCGAGATCTCTTCTCTCCATTTTAGAGAGAGAGAGGTGGATCTTTAGTGGCTCGCCTATCTGTTCGCCGATCTTCATCAACGGATTTAAAGAGTCCAAACCGTCTTGGCGAATGAGAGAGATCTCTTTTCCACGGATCTCGGCGTACTCCTTGGGGGAGAGAGAGAGGAGATCACCGCCTTCAAACTCCATGACATCGCTCGTTCGTCTCCCCCTCTTTCCTAAAAGGTTGAGGAGAGCGAGAGCCGTGACGCTCTTTCCACACCCCGACTCTCCGACAATTCCTACGATCTCACCCCTCTCGATGGTGAAAGAGAGTCCTCGGACTGCGTCTATTCTCGAGCCATTCTCACCCCTCTTTCGGCGAGCGGTTGGCTCAAACGAGATACTCAAATTTTCAACGCTGAGGAGTGGAGTCATCCCTCTCTCCGCAGGTTGACGAGGTCTCGAATTCCATCGGACAAGAGGTTGAAACCGAGGACGATGGCGGTGATAAAAATCCCAGGAAAGAGGGTGAAGTAGGGGGCTTGGAGTAGGTAGCTCTGAGATTCGCTCAACATTCTACCCCAGCTGGGGTGGGGAGGCTGGACTCCAAGACCTAGGTAGCTAAGAGCCGCTTCGCTTAGGATAGCGGTTGAAAAACCGAGGGTAGCTGTGACGAGTAAGGGGGTGAAGATATTGGGGAGGATGTGAAAGAAGATAACTCTGGCGTGCGATAGACCCATCATTCGTGCCATATCGACGTAGAGCCTCGACTTGCTCTCTAAGTACCCACTACGTACGACCTTGGCGTAGAGGGGAATCGACAACACCCCTAACGCTATCGCCGTGTTTAAGATCCCTACGCCAAAAAGAGCGACGAAAATCAGGGCGAAAAGAAGTCCGGGGAAGGCGATAATCGAGTCCATCAACCGCATTAAAAGTTGGTCGACCCACCCTCCTAGGTACCCAGCGAAGGCGCCGATGAGGAAGCCGATAACGACGCCGATCGCGACGCTTAGCGAGCCGACAAAGAAGATGGTCTGCGTGCCTTTCATGAGTCGACTTAGGATATCTCGTCCAAAATTATCGGTTCCCATCCAGTGGTGTAAACTGGGGGGGGCTAAGAGGTTTTGAGGACTCATCTGCGTGACGGGGTAGGGGGTGTAGAAGAGGGAGAAGAGGGCGACGACGGCGAAAAAAGAGATAAGAGAGGAGCCGATGATAAAATTGAGAGAGAGTCGTTTACCTCTCAATTCTGTCCGATTTTTTCTTGTCTGATTTTCCAAGTATCGGCTCTCTTTCTATCTCAATTTCTACCATTTTTGCGGTTGTCGTTGTTGTTATTGTTGTGATGGGGGTTATCGTTATTTTAGGGCCTCTTTTTTTCCGTTCATCTCTTTGATATTCGTTAGCCAAAACGAGTTGGGGTAGAGGCTCTCGGCTTTTTTGAGCGTCTCGTCGTATTCTGAGGTTTTTTTGAGTTTAAAATAGACCTGAGAGAGCCAGACATAAGTGGTGAAACGAGTTAGATCATTGGTGGTGTACTCTAGCGCCTTGTCAAAGTTTTTTTTCGCTTTCTTGGGCCCGCCACCACCGATTTTTGGGGTAAAATAATTTAAGACTCCGTAGTTAATATACGCTTTGGCGTTACTGCTATCCTCCTCTATCGATTTTTCAAACATCTTTACCGCTTTTTGGGCGCGTTTGATGATCTGAGAGAGTCCGTCAGCTACTCCGACTCCTCGACTCAAAACCTCTCCGTAAGCTCGGTAGTAGTCGGAGAGGTTATCTACTCTGAGCGTTGAGAGTTGATCCCCTTGAGCCTCCCAGAGAGCGACGAGTTTTTTTAGCCGATCCTTCGCCTTTTCTTCATCGATATCTGAGAGAAGAATGAGATAGGCGAGTTCTAAATCGGTGACATTGTAGAGCTCTTTGACGTTACTCGGCTCTCTTCTCTCTAACGCCTGTTCAAAATATCTTTGATATTCGTTGAAGGTGTTTGAACCTTTGACGAGTTCATTTGTATAGAACTTCAGTAAAAAATCTCGATGCTCTTTGGGTAATTCCTGCGCGTACCCTACCGACGTAGTGTATCGGGCTAGAACGGTAACGAGAAGAAGAAAAATCCAAGTTCTTCCTCTTCTAAGGGGCTTTTGGGGGGATCGTTGTTCTAAACTCTGCTCTTGCATGATGTGATTTGCCTCTCTTCTACGACTGAATCGTTTTAATCCTCTAAAGAAGATCTATTCTATACAAAATTTTCACCCATTATAGTATTTTTCTTGGGAGTTTTTTTGAGGTACCCTTGAGATTTTCGCTTTTATTCCCTCGTCTCCGTGTTTTAGGCTCCGTGACACCGTTTGTATTTTTTTCCGCTACCGCAGGGACACGGGTCATTTCTCCCTACTTTTGGTCCCTCTCGTCTGACTTGAACCCCTCGGATCTTAGAAGCTGCGCTCTCTTGGGCGGCGGCGTTTTTATTTCCCCCCATCGCCTGAATGGTATTCACATCTTTATGAACCGATTTGGCACTCTCTAACGCCGTATTGCGGTGGTCTTGCTCTAGGAGGGCGGCGGGCGCTATGCGGATCTGTAGAATTTTTTTGGCGATGGAGATACGGATATTCTCGACCATCTCTTGAAATATCTCAAACCCCTCATTTTTATACTCGACTAAGGGGTTCTTCTGAGCGTAGGAACGGAGGTAGACCGCCTCTCTTAACGCCTCCAGATTTTCGAGGTGGTTTTGCCACTGATTATCGATAAGGCGAATGTACTCCCATCGGATAAAGTGGTTGAGTTGGTCGTGAGAGATCACCTCATTTTTATTCGCTAAATCGGCTTTAATGTGGCTACGAACCTCGCTCTTATAGACCTCAGGATCAAAATCTTCTGAGTGTGAGGGGGCGGGTGAGTTGTGGAAGTTATTTTTTAACCGTAGAAGAAAGCGGGCGAGAGCCTCCTCTTTTTCCATACTCTTTTGGTCGATATCGTAATCGTCGAAGAGGATATCACAGATCTCAAGACCGATCTCCTCAATCTCATCGAGGAGCGATTCACTCGTCAAGACGTTGTCTCTGAGTTTGTAGATGTAATCTCTCTGCTGGTTTAAAACGTCGTCGAAGTCGAGTAGGTGTTTTCGGATCTCGTAGTTTCTATCCTCAACCCTTTTCTGAGCCTTTTCGAGAGCCTTTGTGATAAATTTATGGTGAAGAGTCTCGTCCTCCTGCATCCCAAATCGGACCATTCGTTGTTTAAAGGCGGGGCCCCCGAAGAGACGCATCAGATCGTCGTCCAAGGAGATGTAAAACTGGGTAAAACCGGGGTCTCCCTGTCTTCCCGAACGTCCCCTTAACTGGTTGTCGATTCGCCTCGATTCGTGTCGCTCGGTTCCTAAGACGTAGAGACCACCCAAGTCGAGAACCTCTTGGTTCTCCCTCTGCCACTTCTCCTTTAGCCTCTCTTCGACCTTTAGACGCTCCTCTTCGCTCATCTCTTCAGTGGTACTCTTGGCGACCCACGCTTGGTAGTTTCCCCCTAGTTTAATATCGGTTCCCCGACCAGCCATATTGGTCGAGAGGGTGACAGCCCCCTTCTCTCCAGCTTGGGAGATAATACTCGCCTCTCGGTGGTGGTTTTTTGCGTTGAGGATCTCAAAGGGAATCCCCGCTCTGGTGAACTTGGTGGCGAGCTCTTCAGAACGCTCGACAGAGGCGGTTCCTACGAGAACGGGTTGTCCTTTCGTGTGGAGTTCTTTGACCTTCTCGGTGATCATCTTCAATTTATAGTCGTGGGAGAGAAAGATAAGATCGTCTTCATCGGCTCGGGTAATCGGCTGGTTGGTGGGGATCGTAACGACGTCGAGGGCGTATATTTTCCCAAACTCACGAGCCTCGGTCACCGCCGTTCCCGTCATCCCCGATATCTTGTTGTACATACGAAAGAAGTTCTGGAAGGTGATCGTCGCCACCGTCCTCGAACGACTGGCGATCTTGATATTCTCTTTCGCCTCAATCGCTTGGTGAAGACCGTCTGAGTAGCGGCGACCTGAGAGGATTCGTCCCGTGTGTTCGTCGACGATCTCGACCTTTTTCTCCTGAATCACGTAGTCGACGTCGTTGTGAAAGAGGTGGTGAGCCTTCATCGCTTGAGTGACGTAGTGCAACATCTCAAAGTTATTTCCGTCGTAGAGAGAGCCTTTGATCAACTTCTGAGTGTTGAGGGCCTCTTCGATCGTGTTCATCCCCTCGTTGGTAAAGGTGACACGTTTATTTTTCTCATCGAGTTGGTAGTCTCCCTTCGCCTGTTCGTTACTGAAGGGATCAAATTTGGGGTAGCTTCCCGTGGTGGGATCTTTCACACACTCGGTTAAATAGGAGACGATCTTGTTGGCTCCCTTGTACTTACTGAGATCCTCGTCGGCGACTCCAGAGATAATCAGAGGGGTTCTCGCCTCGTCGATTAAGATAGAGTCGATCTCGTCGACAATGGCGTAGTTATGCTCTCGCTGGCTCTTTCCCTCCATGCTCCAGCGCATGTTATCTCGGAGGTAGTCGAACCCTAGTTCGTTGTTGGTGATATAGGTGATATCTTTACTGTACTCAGCTCTTCTCTGATCTGGCTCCATCGAGGCGACGATACACCCAACGGAGAGTCCCAAGAAGTGGTAGATCTGTCCCATCCACGCCGCATCACGAGAGGCGAGGTAGTCGTTGACGGTGACGATATGAACCCCCTGACCAGAGAGGGCGTTGAGATACGCAGGGGAGACACTTGTGAGAGTCTTTCCTTCCCCCGTTCGCATCTCGGCTATCGACCCCTTATGAAGGACGATAGCCCCCATGACCTGCACGTCGTAGGGACGCTCGTTTAAGACGCGATCACCAGCCTCTCTTACCAGCGCAAACGCCTCCGGTAGAAGATCGTCGAGGGACTCTCCCTTTTTAAGCCTCTCTTTAAACTCCTCTGTGACTCTGGGGAAGTCGTCGTCACTGAGATCTTTTGCCCATTTGGCGAAGGAGTTGACCCGTTTGACAAGGGGTAGAAGTTGATTTAAATCTCGTTTCTCTTTATTGCCAAAAATAAGGCGAAGAATCATTTTGATCATCGAATTTTAAACTCCAAAAAATTTGCGGCGCCTCTAAAAAACTCTTTTTTGTCAGAAGAGAGAAGAGCCTCTCAACCAAAATATCTAGGGGCAATTTCTGTGTTTCTAAGACTTGACAGAGTATATACGAATCTTTACCCAACGAAAACCTCTTTTTCTATGTGAATGCGATCTTTTCTGTTCATCTATTCTCTCAATCAATTATTAAGAACAAATTTATTTTTTTCTTGAAAGTATCTCTACTTTTTATAGATATTAGTTGTGTTGTTAAAAATCGTTTGGATGAATCTTACCCAAACCCTAAAGAGTTCTGTGCGAATTCTGTGAGATTTTTGTGAAAGGATGTACTATGAATTTCAGATGATCAGCGGACTTCTTTTGGGGTACCCTTGGGAGAATTTGAGACGAATCTTGGATGATTTTAACAAAATATTGGGAATTGTATCGTGTTAATCTATCTTTGCATCTGCTCGCAGGCAGTCAAACTACGGGGGTATTCAAAATGAAAAAACTGTGTCTATTCTGGAGTCTTCTCTCCCTTTCTCTATTGTCATTACAAGCTCAAGCGGCGGCGAACCCTCCCAAAGAGGGGGGTGCTACGGATGAAAAAAGCAATCAAGAGCTGGCCGCCATCGCTATCGATCCGCTCGCCTTTGCTAGTAAATTTATCTTACAAAACATCTCTGTTCCTATTAAGGATGGCGACGTGGCGAATGAGTTGCAGATGTCGGGGATGGTACCTGTCCCCCTCGGGTTGCACGTCAATATGTTAAATCGACTCTTACTCCCCATGGATACTCGACCCACACCAGATGGTGGCTCGAATACGGGGTTGGGAAACTTGCAGTACCAAGTCTATTTTAGTAACTCTCAGGGGTGGGGAAATGATAGAATGGGAAGATTTACCCTCGGTCTCGGCCCTAGCGTCACCTTTGACACGACGACCTTTGATACCGGTCATAACTGGGCGGTGGGAGCCAGTCTGTTAGCAACCTATAAGTACAAGGGTTTTCTGACGTTAGTTGCGTATAATCCAGCGTGGGGAGTGGGTGCGGAGAAGAAGAATACTCAGTCGATTCTTGCGATGATATCCTACGTTTTCAAGACGGGAACCTCGATCTTGACCTTCCCCTACATGGTGAGAAATGAGGACACGGGAAAGTGGTTAATCCCCCTCGGTGGTGGGGTTGGTCAGTTTGTAAAAATTGGAAAACTGAAAATGAATCTAACTCTCTCCGCCTATTATATTCTCAATGCCCCCTCTATCTTGGGTGATAACAAGTTGGAGATACAGGCCTCTGTGGGTATGCTTTTGCCCAATCCCTTTGTTCGAGCGAAGACATAGAGCCTCTTAAATAAGGGTACCTCTCAAAGATAAACTATCATCATAGCCCGTCCCCGACAAACGTTGGGGCGGGTTTTGTGCGAATCGGGTTTTGTGCGAATACCGCCACTCCCGTTCCACTCTTTTCAAAGCCTGTGATCATTAAGTTAAACTCCCCCTCTTTTTCTCAAATTCACCTCTTAGACTCTTCTCTCTCCCTCCTCTATTTTTTAGAGGTACTTTGAAGGGAAACCTTTCTGACTTGCTATAAATTGTGTATCTATTAGATTATACTGTTAATAATGATGGCAATAACGTGATACCATAAAAATGGAGTCCCTATGTTTCGTCTCATCTTTTCGCTTACTTTTTTATTGCTTACAGCATGCAGTACTATGGACATGTCCGAGCAAGAAAGACCTAGCCGCATGGTGACACTTGATCAGAATTCACCACAAACCACAGCTCTACTGAAACGCTATATGCCCCGTGTTTTTGTTGATCCAGCCAGTTATCACCCCTTGGATTTTTACAAAGATTACTTGCCTTATACAACTGCACATTTAAAAGACAGAAAAATAAAACAGCTTGATGCCGCTAGTTTGGCAACTTATGCCAAGGAGGGTGAGAGTTATTTGGACTTTCAAATGTCCTACAAAGATTATTTGGGCAAAGAAGTGAGCGCTGAGCCTGTGCCTATTTACGGGCGCATCTATGAAGATGAGCTTGAAGTTGACGGCACAAGCAAAAGACTGTTATTCTTGAAGTACAATCTCGTATTCCCTTATAGTGGTTTGCCCGCAGGTCTCAGTGGCTCGAAAGAATTTTTCAGCGCTGTCATTGGTCCATCCAATGCGTGGCATGAACTGGATATACATGGTGCGGTTCAGATTGTCTTGGATGCCGAGAGACTAGAACCCGTGGGCGTTTTACTCGCTCAACACAACTATCAGCGCTCTTATATTTTGGCCGAACTAGAGTGGCCTGCGGATGATCATTTATCCATTACTTACGCCACTCGTTCCAACGAACCTTATCTGAGTCTTGGAGAAACACGCTACGAAAGAACGGTGGGTAATCCCCTCGATTTACCCTATCTTTTAGGTCTCACAGATAAACAACCGTTGAGTGCTGGCATGGATAAAATCATAGGTTTAGGAGAGAGTGTAGAAATCCCCGTAACACTGACCCAGTTGAGTTTAACGGATCCTCTGTATACTTCTGAGTTACTCTTGGGAAACAAAGATCGCATCTGGGGAATTTTTACAACGTGGTATAGAATGGGCCCGCCTGGAATGGATTTCTACGCACCGCCCTCCCTAGAAAACCTTGCGGATCTTTTCGCCTTTTTCTACAAGAACAGCACCAGTCCCACCATAAAGAAATTTTATGCCGAAGCGAAAAATTGGAAGAGTTTTTCCTTTGAAAATATGGATCCTGTTATTCTCGCACAGAAAAAGCTGCTGTTAAAAGACCTTCAAGCCTCAAACTAGGCGGTTAATCTTACGCATCAACGTTGATAAGAGCGTCATTCTCTCTTTCCATTTTATTTTTGATATTTTAAATATTTGAAAAGGATTTCCCCTTGTTTTTTTATCCATAAATACATACCCCTACTAGAGGAGAAGCCTTTTAAGAGTTGATTTTTTTACTCGATACTTAAAAGGCGATAGTTGTGTTTTCTGGTATTACGGTTTATTTC
Organism: uncultured Spirochaetales bacterium; assembly: GCA_964488175.1. GTDB lineage: Bacteria > Spirochaetota > Spirochaetia > SP-2023 > CAYRNA01 > CAZATZ01. The sequence continues at coordinate 4,143 of CAZATZ010000023.1, read as the reverse complement.
TCTCGAAATGATACCTCGGTTTCTTCAAGGGTACCCCCGATATCTTTAATAATTGATCTCAAAAACTCTCCCTTCTATTTTTTGTTGAAGCTCTATATACTCTCTCTTGGTGAGAGTTAAATCCTTAAAAGATCACCCTTCTAGCTCTTTCAAGGTAGCCCAATTATATCGGACAATGACGCAGTAAAATAATAGTGTGGCACAGGAATTTAAACTGTCCATATCGCAGAGATGAATCTCATAGAAATGCCCTAAAGAGGAGGGGAATAGATGTCGTTAGAGAGACCACTTCAAGAGGAAGAATTGGTAGAAGTAGTACACAAAATAACCGGTGGAAAATTCCTGAGAGCCGAATCCATGGAGGGAGGGAATATGAATCTGGCTCGCCGTGTCTTTTATGAGCCACCTCGATCAGAGAGCAATCCGAAAGATGAGAGTAGCCTTATTGTTAAACAGACATTTAGTTTCATCTATCAATTTCAGGAATTATTGGCCCCTAGGGAGAGAGCTGAGAACGAGAAAAATTTTTATAAGAGTGTTCAAATCTACCAAGAAAAATATCCTAATGGGTCACTAGCCCAAAAAATGCCAGCGATGTTGGGCTACGACAAGGAGCGCTCCTTTCTGGTACTCGAAGATTTAGGACGTGGGAAATCACTGAAATCTTTCTACCAAAAGGGAAGAATCCCTCTCTCTCCCCTCGAAGATATACTTCAATTTCTAATTGAGTGCCAAACGATGTCTCACGGTGTTCAATCGCTGAAAAGGGAGCAAACCACGAATCCAACCACGAATCAAAACACCGAGGGCAAAGAATCTCCCTCTCTAGGAAGAGAGATGGTAGAGTTTCATACTCCCTATCTCTTCGAGTACCCCTTTGATGGTTCACTCAAAGATCAGATCATGAGCGAAGATACCCTCTTGGCTGAGGCGGCTCTTCCCCTCTACGACGACTCCGTGTTTCACGAAAGACGAAGAGAGATACAAGCACGCTACCAAACCCCTGGAGAGACGCTTTTACACGGAGATTTTCACTTAGACTCACTCTTTTGGTTGCCCGAAAAAGAGAAGGTGAAAGTAATAGACTTTGAGTTCGCCTTTTGGGGGGATAAAGAGTGGGATTTGGCTACTTTTTTAGCCCACCTACTCTTTTGTCCGGAGGCTCGGGAACAGATACCTTTCGTGTTAGAGTACTACGAAAAAGAGACTCATTTTCGTTTAGATACTCAGCTGCTCACTCAATTTTGTGGAATAGAAATTTTGCGGCGTTTTTTAGGGTATGCTAAACCGGATATGGCGCTCTCTTCTTCTGAGAAAGTAGAACTTCTCCAACGAGGTGTAGAGATGGTGAAAGAGCCTACTCTAGCCTATCAAAAATTCTTACAACAAGAGAAGAGTTAGAGAGACGATGCCGCAATTTAATATTTCTACTTCTCCCGCTCTGAGTCTCATTATCCCCGTGGGTGGGGGCGATAAAGATTACCTCCAATTTATCACCAACTTAATTGAGTTGAAAGAGTTTTGGCCACAACCGTTTGAAATTCTTTTTTCGGGGGATGTTGATGAAGAGAGCCTTCTCACCTTAAGAGAGAGACTCCCTTTTGCCGAGATTCAGATCGTGAAAAAATACGATGGCAGAGCCAAACAACAGAATCGAGCGGCTGAACTGGCGAGGGGGGAGTACCTGTGGTTTCTACACTGCGACTCACTCTTAAGCAGAAGAAACATTCTCCAAATGTCTCGTATGATTCGACAGAGAGAAAAAAAACCCACTCTTTACTATTTTAACCTAATTTTCTACGACGGCCCTGCGCGACTCTGGATTAATGAGTTAGGGCTGTTTCTCCGTTCGCATCTCTTTCAATTGCCCTTTGGAGATCAAGGATTCTTGGTAAAGAAAGAGCTGTTTTTTCTCTTAGGGGGGTTTGATGCAGAGACGTGGTGTGGTGAAGATTATGAGTTTGTCTGGATGTGCAAAAAAGAGAGAGTGCGAATAAAAGCTCTTTCCTCTGTCCTCAAAACATCGGGGCGACGCTACAGCGAAGAGGGTTGGGGATGGGTCACACGTAAATTTGCGAAGATAACGTGGAAAAAGTTTTTTTATGAGATGGAACAAAAAAGATTGAGGGTGCCTCTTAAAGATCGAGTTAGAGGTTTCCGAAAGGATATAAATTCATGACAAAAGTAAAAAAGATAGCTTTTGTTCTCTTTGTGAAGCACCCGCAGTTGAGTCCTGTCAAGACTCGCATCGCCAAAGAGCGGGGAGAGTCCTTCGCTGTCTCTCTCTTTAAGATACTTTTGAACAATAGCGAAAATTTAATGCAGGAGGCGAAGTTACGCAGTGAGGAGAGAGAGGCGTTTCACATTCACCCACTATGGGCACTCGCCGAGGATGAAAAAAGTTGCCAACAACGTCCCTTTCCTCTCTTTGAAAAATGGCCGTGTATTTACCAAATTGATTCACCAGACGAGAGCCAAATGGGGCTAGGGTTACGTATGGGAAGGATCTATAATTCGCTGTTAAATGAGTTTGACTCCGTTATCCTTGTGGGCGCTGATATTCCAGAGATCGAGTATTCGCATTTAGAGAAAACCTGTGAGATGATGGATAAAAAACGGGTGGTAATGGGGCCTAGTAGAGACGGTGGTTTTTATCTCTTTGCTGGTTCTACTCCCATCGATCAGAGGGTCTGGTCTGCGGTGACTTACAGCACTGAGACGACTCGAGAAGATTTGATACGAGAGATCAAAGAGAGCGGTTCTCTCGAGATAGAACTCATCGATTCACTCTACGACGTAGACACCTGTGAAGATATTGTGAGTCTAAAAGAACGTCTAGCGACCAAATCACTTCAGAAAAACGAGCGTCTTTCCGAACGTCTCTCCGAGCGTCTCTCTCTATTACGAGAGTCCTTAAAAAATCTCTAAGAAGTCGTGTCATCTTCCCCCCTGTCATCCCCCCAAAAAGAGAGGGGAGGAGAGGAGTTTTTCGCTATTCTCGTGCTATCCCAAAAATGATAGTAGTTTGGCGATCTTCTTTGTTTTTTCGCTAAAGAGAGAGGGCGTGTAGAAACTAGACGCGGCGCGCTTGTTGATCTCGCCGAGTGTGGGGTAGGGGCTGACGACCCCCGCCATCGCCCCAATTTTTAATCCCTGAGTAAGAGCGAGTGTCCAGACCGCCAAGAGTTCGTCGGCTTGCTCTCCGACAATACTTGCCCCTAGAATCTTTCCCTTTTTGGTGGTAATTACTTTGACCATGCCGTCGGTTTTTCGTGTGGCACGCGCTCGATCATTCTCTGCGTATTCCCACTTGAGAACCGTGATATCTTTCCCGTATTTCTCTTTCGCTCTCTTTTCATTTAACCCAACACTCGCGAGAGCTGGGGAGGTGTAAGTCGCGTGAGGCATCGCGGTATAGCTGGCTTTCGCCCAAAACAGACCAAAAATAGTACGTCGGATAATAATCCCTGCGTCGTATCCAGCTTTATGGGTAAATCCCGCCCCTCCGACGACATCACCGATGGCGTAAATCGCCTTATTGCTTGTGCGTAAGTCACGACCTACCTTGATACCTGCGGGGGTGTGAGCGACACGGGCGGCGTCGAGGTTTAGAGGGCTGATGTTAGGTTTACGCCCTGCGGCGACCAGCAAGTGGGATCCTGTGATCTCTTTATCGGAGAGCATCACACTAAATTGATTGTCACGATGAGAGATGGTTTGAATTTTTGCGTTACCCTCGAGAGCGACTCCTTGATCTCGCAGACGAGTTAAAAGAACCTCTACCAACTCTGGATCATCATTCTCCATAAAATCAAGAGCGATAACGGTTACTTTCGCCCCTAAGTCGTGGTGAGCTTGCGCCATTTCAAGACCAATCGGCCCGCCACCGATGATGATTAAGTGTTCAGGAAGGGTGGTTAGATCAAAGATGGTCTCATTGGTTAAATACGGTACGTCGTGAAGACCTGCGATAGGGGGAAGGCTCGGTGTTGATCCCGTAGAGATAACAAACCGTCTCGCGTGAATCGTGTACTCTCCCGCCTTTAAAGTGCGGGGGCCTAGGAATTCACCAAACTCTTCAATCACGGTGTCACCGTGATTGAAGAGTTTGGTGAATTCCTAGGCCCCCGCACTTTAAAGGAG
>CAZATZ010000022.1:12130-13693 GCA_964488175.1 uncultured Spirochaetales bacterium | reverse complement strand
GTCGTGGAATGGTTGCATCTGGGCAGGCTCCCGCGCGGTTACTTGCTTGGGAGTTGGCACATGATTTGATGTCTGGTTTGGCGTGTGTATTGGGTTGGAAATCATCTCCTCCCACTCTTCCGCCTCTGAAGAGGTCTCCGTTTCAAACTCATCATCTCTCTTGGTACCCATGAGTTCTTGCATGACGGATTGGAGTGAGTGAGAAGAGTTTTCTTCTCTCATCGGTCTCTCTTGGCTCTGTGCGCTATCACTCCCTCTGCTATTTCCTCTGCCACTTCCTCGAGCAAATCGCTTAATCATAGAGAAGATGAGAAAACCCCAGATAAGATAGGGAAAGAGACCCTCCAAGTTTACAGAAAAAATACCAGCGGCGTGGAGTTCGAAGGGAATCAGAAGGAAGAGTACGAGGAGGGGAAAGACCCCTTTGATTAACACCGGCTACTCACTCTTGCCCGTATCATCGGCGAAGCTATTTCGCATCTGTGTATCGGCTTGGATGTTGTTTAGTTTGTAGTAGTCCATAACTCCTAGGTTTCCATTACGGAACGCCTCTGCGATAGCGAGGGGAATCTCCGCCTCGGCGAGAACGACTTTCGCTCGGTTTTCTTGAACAAGAGCGATCATTTCTTGCTCTTTGGCTCGTGCCGTGGCTGCCTTTTGCTCAGCGACCGCTTGGAAACGACGCATGTCAGCTTCTGCTTGATCGGCTTGCAATTTCGCACCGATGTTCTCTCCCACATCTAAATCTGCGATATCAATGGAGAGTATCTCAAAGGCTGTCCCGGAGTCTAGCCCCTTTTTTAAGACGGTCGTTGAGATTCTATCGGGGTTTTCCAGCACCTCTTTGTAGGTATTGGAAGATCCGATAGTGGTAACAATTCCCTCTCCGACTCGGGCAATAATCGTCTCTTCTGTCGCTCCTCCGACAAGTCGCTCTATGTTGGCTCGCACGGTAACCCGCGCTTTTGCTTTTACTTGAATTCCGTCTTTGGCGACGGCATCAATCGTTTGACGAGCCGAACCAGAGGCGGGGCAGTCGATAACCTTTGGGTTTACACTGGTAGAGACCGCCTCCAAGACGTTTCGTCCAGCGAGATCGATGGCAACCGCCTTTTCGAAGCCTAGAGCGATCCCCGCCTTGCTTGCGACGATGAGAGCTTCACTCACCCGAAGGACATTTCCCCCCGCCATAAAGTGTGTCTCAAGATTGTCGGTTCCAACGTCTATTCCCGCTTTTACTAACATAATACGACTGTTCACGATCGACGCAATATCGACCTTTCGGATCCACATTCCAATCAAGCTACTCATTTTAATATAGGCACCAGAGAGCAAGGCTCTAAACCAGTGACTAAAAAAGCTAAAGATGGCGACAACAAAGAGAAGAACGATAATCGCTCCTACGCCTAAAAGAATATAATTTATCATAGTAATCCTCCAAAAGAGAGTGCTTAAATAGGTCTTCTAAAAACTTCGACAATGGAGTTTTTAGGGTATCCAAATCTTAAGAATCTCAATAATTTTTTTCAATAAATTTTAGGGTGGTTCTAAAAAGCCCCTTTT
>CAZATZ010000022.1:7256-12030 GCA_964488175.1 uncultured Spirochaetales bacterium | reverse complement strand
CTCGTCGAACTACTCATTTAGCCCAACTGAACTCCGTTTTCAACTCAAAGCCTGAAAAACCTCTTCGTTATTTTCTGAAACCGACTTTTTAGAGGTACCCTAATAGAATCCGTCGTTATTGTAACGAAGTGAGGACGAGTCTACAAGCAATCGAGTAAGAAAGGTGTTCAAAACAGGGGGGAGAGCGACCTCGAGTCACACCGTTAGGAAATTAACTCTAGAAAAGGGTACCGCCAAGAGTCGATTTCAGGAAGTAGTATGTATCGCCGTATCACTCGATACGGTGTCAGTTCCAAGAAAAACAGACCTATTCTACTCAGAAGATCTCCAGCAACGATTTTAAAAATGATTCTTGACGAAATGAATCTTTATGGGATTGATCTCTCTAGAAAAAAAGTTCTCATTGACAAGAAAGAATTCTTGACAAGAAGGGGTGACTGCGGTATATTTGTGGAAAATCGTGGGAATTTAGGGAGATTTGTGGAAATTTCAGGTCAATTTGATTGCTCTTTGGACGATAAAGGTCGTCTTCTTCTTCCCATGAAGTTGCGAGAGGGGTTGGCAGAGGAGAACTCCTTTGTTTTGACCAGAGGCGTTGAGTCCTGCCTTGTTCTCTACGGATCGGAGAGCTGGGCCACTTTAAAGCAGAGAGTTGAGGCGAAATCCTCTCAGTTTGTTCGAGAAAATCGTTTGATTCAGCGAAGAATCATCGCCCCCGCCGAGGTCGTCTCCCCCGACAAGTCGGGAAGGTTAAAGATTTCGGGGCATTTCTGTTCTCAAGCGGGATTAGCAAAGGATTGTCTTCTGATCGGCCTTGGGGATTCAATTGAGATTTGGAGTCCTCAGAGATACGCCATCTATGAAGAAGAGACCGCTGCTGACTTGGCGGGAGCGTGGGAGATGTACCATTGATGTGAAGGGATCTCTCTTCAGTAATATCTGTGCAAAATACTATACATAGAGAGCTTTGAAGGGACGCTTTTACGTGGGTTTTTAGACGAGAGAAGCGTGTTCTTTTAGACTATTTTTAAAAAAGAGGAGAAGGATAACACTCTATCGGAGGAACGACTGGAGACGATAAAAAAAGAAGGGCATTTTTCCGTCTTGCTCGATGAGGTCTTGGAGTTGCTCTCTTTTGATAGAGAGGGGCGGGGTTCTCGTCTAGTCGACGGAACTCTGGGGGCGGGAGGACACTCACTCGCCTTTTTACGGAGATACGGAGAGTTGAGAGTCATCGGCGTTGATCGTGACGCTGCGATGCAGCGAGTAGCGAAGACTTCTCTTAACGAATTTTCGGATAGAGTCGAGTATTTCTTGAGTTGGTTTGATGATTTTTTTGAAAAAAAGTCATTAGAGGGTGAGTTGTTTGAGGGGATTCTCTTTGATTTAGGGATATCCTCTCTGCATTACGGCAGCGTGGGTGAGATGGGCAGAGGGTTTTCTTTTGCCCAAGATCAGCCATTAGATATGCGATTAGATGAGACTCAGCCTGTTTCGGCGGCGAGTATTATCAATGGCAGTACAGGGTGTGGAACGGCTGAATTGGCGGATATTTTTCGTCTTTACGCAGAGGAGCGTTACGCCAAAGAGATCGCTGAGGCGATCGTCTCACGGCGAGAGGAATCCCCTTTTCTCACTTCGTTAGATCTGGCAGCGGTGATCGAGAGAGCGGTTCCTTTCTCGGCGAGGATGAAAAGAATTCATCCTGCGACTAAGAGTTTTCAGGCTCTTCGGATCGTCGTTAATGGAGAGCTTGATCGCCTCGAGCGTGTCTTGCAGTTTGCGTTTGAGTCGCTGGCTATCGGTGGTCGAATGGGTGTCATCTCGTTTCACTCTCTTGAAGATCGAATTGTGAAACAGCGATTTAAGGAGTTTTCTCTTAAGAGAGGAGCCAAGTTGTTGACGACTCGTCCCGTCTCTCCTTCAGAAGAAGAGGTGGAGAAAAACCCAGCCTCTCGAAGCGCTAAACTACGCGTGATTGAGCGGGTTTAGAGGTCTCTTAAAGGCGGATGAACTCCCCTTCACGTTGAAGGTAGGCGACGTTTTTCCCCTCTCTTTTTGCTTTGTAGAGAGCGTCATCGGCTCGTTGGATAATACCGGTGTGACCACTCGAGTAACGTTCACTTTTCGCAATCCCGATACTGACCGTCAGAAAATCTCCCGTTGATGAGTGTTCGTGGGGGCGTTCGTTGGCGAGAATGTGTTGTTGTATCTCCTTGGCGATGTGAATGGCGTTCTCTTCTGGTGTTGATTCGAGTAGAACAAGAAACTCTTCTCCTCCGAAACGAAAAATCTTGTCTGAGGTTCTCTTCGCAACACTCTTGAGTGTCTGTGCCACCTCTTTGAGAGAGTCATCCCCTTTGAGGTGACCGTATAGGTCGTTGTACGCTTTGAAATCATCGATATCGAGCATTAAGACGGTAATATCTGTCTCATTTAATTCTCGATTGGCGAAATAATTTTCGAGAGCCCTTTTGTTTAGAAGACCAGTCGGTTCATCGAGAAAAATCTTCTCTTTCATCTGTAAATTTTCCGCAAGAAGATCACCTCTCTCTTTGCTATTGCTTCTATTTTTTAAGTAGGAGAGAAAGAGGAGAAGAAGGAGGTAAAAGGGGATAGATAGCGGATTCTCTATCTCTAGTAGAGGGGGAGGACTCTCTTGCCGGTAAATATGTAAGTAAAGAAATCGGAGAAAAGGGCTGAGGATGACGCCTAGTTGGTAGTAGATGCTCCATCTTCTTAAGTTAAGAAAGGAGATCGTCGAAATGACGATGGTCGCCGAGAGAAGAGATTTCGCCCACATGCTTCCGTGTTTCGTATCGTAAAAGAAGAAAAAGAGAATGGTAAGGGTGGCACAGATATGCCGTAGGTTCTTTTCTTTTCTGGGAATGAACGAAGAGAGGGCGAAGAGAGAGAGAAGAAGAAGGATGACGGATACCCAGAAGGCACTGAGTTCTCTGCGGTGGATCTGGTTAGTGATAAGAATTATGACTCCAAGGAAGAGCCAGAGAAGAAGGTAGACGCGCAGAAGGTACGTCTCTTTTCTAAAGAATGGTTTCGTTTTTAGCATGGGGATACTCTCTTTCGGGTACCATTTTCTGGATGACGCTTTCTTGAAACCTACATTATCAAAACAGGAAGTCAGTCTAATTGTCGACACGGTTTCATTTTTCTTAAAAGATTTCTTTTTCGCTCCACGAGACTCCCGATTCTCTCTCTTGTCGCATCAAAAAACGGTGTCCCTAGAAAGGTTTGTACGATTTTAGAACAAAAATCACGCAATAGAAGAAAAAATGTTAGGAGAGGTCATCTCTAGAAACTCCGTTTTCAATTCCTTGACTGGACAAAAAATCTCTCCGTTATTTTTCAAAATCGATTTTTTAGAGAGAGCTTCTTTTTTTAAAGAGACCTTAGAGGTGGTGGTGAAGTGTTGAAAAGTGTCAGTGAAATTGACTGGTCTCTGTGGGAACCGACAGAACGTGCGGTTCTCTGCTACATTCGAAATCGATCCTCTTGCGAACTCCTTTTGATGCATAAAAAGAGAGGACTGGGTAAGGGGTTGGTCAACGCACCTGGAGGTCATATTGAGAGGGGAGAATCTCCCCTTCAAGCGGTAATCCGTGAGTGTGAAGAGGAGGTTGGTGTGACTCCTCAAGAGGTGCGAGAGGTTGGTAAACTTCACTTCCATTTCTTGGATGGCTTGAGAATGGAGGGGACGGTCTTTCTTGCCGAGAGGTGGGAGGGAGTCGTGAGTGAGAGTGATGAGGCGGATCCCTTCTGGTGTTTGGAGGATGAGATACCGTACGAGAAGATGTGGGCGGATGATCGTTCTTGGATGCCACAGATGTTGAGCGGAGATACGTTTCAGGGGTATTTCCTCTTTGAGAAAGAGAAAATGATAAGTCTTGCGATCGATTTTAGTTAATATTTTTTTCGTTAAGATTTGGGGGGATCACGGTAAAAATGTGGTTGATCGGGGCGACTCTCGTTCGGCATGTAACGATACCCCTCTTCTCGAAAAGAGAGAAGAGACTCGTAAGAGGTGAGTCTCCCCGCAATCACGAAGCGAGCGACTCTTCCGCGTGCTTGTTTGGCCGATGTTGAGATAGTTTTGTAGGTATCTCCCCGTCTCTCTTTGAAGAGGGGGGTGATAAAACGTATCTTTTCAAAGAGGGGATCGCCGGTTTGAAGAGTCCGAAAATACTCATCGCTGGCTAGGTTGAGGCAGACGCCACCCCTCTTCTCTATTTCACGTGAGAGAGAGTCGTTGATATCTCTTCGCCAGAAATCGTAGAGTGAGCTACTCTCCGGTAGGTTGAGTCGGTTGGTCATCTCTAATCGATACGGGTGGATATTATCAAGGGGTCGAAGCAACCCGTACAGTCCGCTAAAGATACGCAAATATTTCTGGCTATACTCTATCTCTTCTGGAGTGAACGTCTCTCTCTTGAGATACTTAAAGCTCTCCCCTTTAAAGAGAGAGAGTCCACTAAATCCGAGAGGATTTTCCTCTTGGTAGCGCTCGTAGTTGAGCTGGGCTAAAGAGGGACTAATTTTGAGCTGCGTCTCCAACTCTTTTGGGGATAATTGTCTGAGTAACTCTCTGAGAATTTGGCTCTTCTTCTGAAAAATAGGCTCGCTCTGAGGAGGGTAAAATGAGGGGTGTCTCTCATCAAAGATTTTGGTGGGAGAGAGGAGTATCATCATAGCGGTTCGTCCCTTTGTAAATTACTTCAGGGCATCTCTAAAAAACCCTTTTCAGTTCTCATTCGAT
>CAZATZ010000022.1:4313-7156 GCA_964488175.1 uncultured Spirochaetales bacterium | reverse complement strand
GCGATTGCTTTCTCTTTTTTTTCGATTCGCACCCTCTTCTCTTCTAGAATAATACTCCGTTGCTCGGGCGTTTGAGTCTTAATTGTGAGAAGAAAAATCGTAACACCTCCGGCAAAAGAGAGAAGGAATATTTTGACCCAGAAGAGGGGAACGACAAAGAAGGCACTAGACAAGATGGTAATCCAAAGAATAACGATGGCAGTTATTTTGGTCTTTAAGGAGACGGTCTTAAACCGTAGGTAACTCTTGATGTAAATTCCCAGAATAGGGTGTTCAGTTAACCACTCGTAGAGTCGATCTGAACTTCTCAGAAAACAGCTCGCAGCAAGAAGTAGAAAGGGAGTTGTTGGCATGACTGGCAAGAGAATTCCAATGAGCCCGAGACCCAGAGAGATGATGCCGACACTAAGAAGTATAATTTTTTTCATAAGATGGGGGAGGCTCCTAGAACTTTTTTATGAGAGGTCACCTCGGAAAGGGAGATAGACCTCTCCTATTCTATACAATCCCTTTTCTAACAACAAGACGAAGAGTTAAAAAGCAAAATCTTCTAGAAATTCCAGCGAGGTTGTTGGAGAGATGTGAACTCGATATCAACGAATACGGGAGACAAACTCTCGGATACTCGCCTCGGAACTTCCTTTTTTGGTCAACCAGCGAATGAACTCGCTTCCGATGATCGCCCCGTTGGCGTGCTGGCACGCTCGCTGAAAGCTCTCTCTATCGGAGATTCCGAATCCGATAAGGGTTGGATTTTTGAGCGACATCGCTTGGATCCTTTGAAAATACTCCTGTTGAGTCTTCGCCTCTTGGTTCTTGCTACTGTTCGTAGCGCCTGTGGTTCCAGACTGAGAGACGATGTAGAGAAACCCGTCGGATTCCGCATCGATCTTTCGAATACGCTCTTCTGAGGTCTGCGGGGTAATGAGCGAGATGTACTCGACTCCGTAGTGTTGAAAAGTCGCTTGATACCGCTCTTGATAGAGAGAGAGGGGGAGGTCGGGGATGATGAGTCCGTCGATTCCTATCTCCGAACATCGCTGACAGAGCGACTCTATTCCAAATTGAAAGAAGACGTTGAGGTATCCCATCAAGAGGAGGGGGAGTTTGGTCTCCTCTCGAACCGATTCGAGTTGATCTAAGACTTTTTTGAGCGAAATTCCATTTTTTAAGGCGATCTGGTTACTCTCTTGGATGGTTGGACCGTCGGCGACGGGATCGGAGTAGGGGATTCCGATTTCGATGAGATCAGCCCCCGCCTTTTCGAGAGAACGAATGAGAGGGAGCGTCTCATCAACGGTCGGATACCCCGCAGTAAAATAGAGATTTAAGACGAATCGGTTTTTGGATTCAAAGAGTTTCTTGATGCGGTTGGTAGAGTCTTTTTTAGAATTTTGGTGAGAGATCATTTTTTTCTCCACTGAATATACGTCTGTAAATCTTTGTCGCCCCGTCCTGACAATGAGAGAACAACGACTCGATCTTTTAACGAGGTTAACTTCTTTAATGAGGCGAGAGCGTGGGCGCTCTCGATAGCGGGAATGATTCCCTCGAGGGTTGCGAGTTCAAAACCGGCCTCAACCGCCTCCGTATCGGTGAACGAGAGGTACTCCGCCCGTTTCGTTTGAAAAAGATGGGCGTGTAAAGGGCCTATTCCTGGGTAGTCGAGTCCTGCGGAGATAGAGTACGGTTCGATAACTTGACCGTCCTCTGTCTGCATCATCAGCGTCATACTACCGTGTAAGACGCCGATCTTTCCTAAGGCGGTCGTCGCTGCGGATTCGCCCGAGTCGACTCCGTGACCAGCCGCTTCACACGCAATGAGTCGCACCGTCTCGTCCTCTAGGTAGTGGTAAAAGGCTCCCGCAGCGTTACTCCCCCCTCCGACGCAGGCGATGACGGCGTCGGGAGATTCTCGCCCCTCTTGTTCGAGTAGTTGCCACTTAATCTCTTCGCTGATGATCGATTGAAAACGGGCGACCATGTCGGGGTAGGGGTGTTGTCCCACGACCGAACCGATGATGTAGTGAGTCTCTGTGGGGTGGGCTATCCAGTAGCGCATCGCCTCGTTGCAAGCGTCTTTGAGTGTCTTGTTTCCGCTCTCGGCTGGAATGACCTCGGCACCCAATATTTTCATTCGCTCGACGTTGGGTCGCTGTCGTTGTATATCGAGAGCCCCCATAAAGACGACGCAATCCATTCCCATCAAGGCGCAGACGGTGGCGGTAGCAACTCCGTGTTGTCCCGCTCCCGTCTCGGCGATGATTCGCTTTTTACCGAGTCGTTTTGCGAGTAAAATTTGTCCGACGGTGTTGTTGATCTTGTGCGACCCCGTGTGGTTGAGATCTTCTCGTTTGAGATAGAGTCTCATTTGATAGCGTTCGGAGAGTCTTTTGGCTAGGTAGAGAGGAGAGGGTCTGCCGACGTAGTCGCGGAGGAGTCCATTCAGCTCTTTTTGAAAATCCTCTTCCTGTAATATCGAGAGGTAATTCTCTTGTAGCTCTCTTGTGTTGGGGTAGAGCATTTCGGGAATAAACATCCCTCCAAACTCTCCGTAAAATCCCCTCTCATCGACAGAGTATTTAGAGATAGATTTGTGATTGGGTTTTATGGGGTTACTCATACGGCTGACGCACCTCCTCAAAAAATCGACTTAACGCTTCTATATTTTTAACCCCTGCGGATGTCTCAAAACGACTATTGAGGTCTATCCCGTAGAGGGGAATTTTTTGAGATAGCTCTCGAATCTGATTCGCATCGTGAACCCCGATTCCTCCACTGAGAAAGAGAGGGGTCTCTAAGGGGTAACGGTTTAATAGCGACCAGTCAAATTTTACGCCAGT
>CAZATZ010000022.1:0-4213 GCA_964488175.1 uncultured Spirochaetales bacterium | reverse complement strand
GGTACTTGATGTGGTATTGGGTTTGCTCTTTACGCTAGTATCTAAAAGGACGAAGTCGACGAGGGGCTGATACGCGTGAAGACGGGAAAAATCGAAGGTGTCGGAGACTTGAAACGCTTTGATGATTTCCCCCTCAAAGCGATCGCGTAGAGTCTCTACGTTCTGGGGAGTCTCCTCTCCGTGGAGTTGAATGAGATCTAGATCGTATCGATGAACTCTCTCGAGTATCTCTTCGGTGGTGGCGTCGACGAAGACCCCCACCCGTTTTATCTCTTGAGGAAGAGAGTGAACTCGACTGGCGGATAGATTCTCTGCATAACGGGGTGAGCGGTCATAAAAAATAAAGCCGATAAAGTCGGGAGATAACCGGCTCAAATCCGCCAAGTTTTTCTCTTCGCGCATCCCGCACACCTTAATTTTTAACGCAGCCGTTTTTAACGAAGTCATGAATCCCCCCTTTTCGTCTATTTTTTGGAGTGAAGATCTCGGATAAAATCTTCGGCGGCGAGGCGAGGCTCTCTCTCTCTCATGAAGGTTTCACCGATTAAGAATCCTTGAAATCCATACCTCTGTAATTCTTGAATATCTTCGGGGGTTCTAAGACCGCTCTCGCTGATTTTAACTTTTTGCGGGGGAATGAGAGAGCTTAATTTTTTGGATATATCCGTTGAAACGGTGAAGGTTTTGAGGTCTCGATTATTGACACCGAAGAGATCGATCTCCTCGTGAAGATTCTCTCGTAACTCTTTTTCGTTATGAACTTCCATGAGGACTTCGAGGTCGAGAGAGTGGGCAAATTGGGCCAACCTTTGCAACTCACGAGGCTCTAAGATGGCTGCGATGAGAAGAATCGCATCCGCTCCCATCGCTCTGGCTTCGATGATCTGGTACTCTTCGAGAATAAACTCTTTTCGAAGAATTGGGAGAGTTGTAAACTCCCTGCCTCGAATGAGATCGTCTGCGCAGGCTCCAAAAAAAGTGGAGTCGGCTAGAATCGAGATACCCGCCGCTCCTGCGGACTGATACCCCGGAAGAACCTCCTCGAGAAGAGCCTCTGGGTTGATCTCCCCCTTTGACGGAGATTTGCGTTTAAACTCGGTAATGAGTCCTCCCTTTTTTGACTCCACGAGAGAGCGTGAGAGGGAGTTCGTCGTGCGAGAGAATCCAGAGAGTTGTTCCCAGTAGGAGATCGGGGTACGTTCTTTGGCGAGAGCGACCTCTTCTCTCTTGTTTGCAACGATTTTATCTAAGATGTTCATCGATTTCTCACTCTTTGACGGGGTAGTAAATTTAACAGACCAAATTAAAACGGCTAAATTAATCGGCGAGAACTCTCTGTAGTCTCTCTCTGGCACGACCACTTTTAAGAGACTCTTTGGCCTCGCTGAGACCCTCCGCAAGAGAGATGTTTTTCGCAATTTGCAGCGTGACACCAGCGTTAGCGATAACGACGTTCTCTTGGGATTCGCTGCCCTCTCCGTCGAGAATCGAGAGAAAAATTTTCGCCGACTCTTTGATATCCTTTCCGCCACCGATGGTGGTGGGGTCGACGATGGGAAAACCAAAATCGCTGGGAGCCAAAAGCGTCTCAAAATAGTCTCCCTTTGAACGTCCTTGAATCTTGACCTCTCCCGTTAAGGAGATCTCGTCGTACCCGTCTAAGCCGTGTAAGACGGCGTAATCACACTCGCTCTTCTGATAGAGATAGTTGTAGTTTCGCATGAGTTCAAGGCTAAAGAGTCCGTTGACTATCTTCTTGACTCGAGCAGGGTTGGTTAAAGGCCCAAGCATATTAAAAAAAGTTTTAACCCGTAACCCCGCACGAACGGGGGCGATTCTTTTCATCGCAGGGTGAAAGAGAGGCGCGTGCAGGAAGGTGATTCCCGCTCGATCGAGGTCTCGTTTGAGTCTCTCGGGGTCGTTGCTAAAGTTGTAGCCGAGTTCGAGAAGGAGATTGGAAGAGCCACAAAGAGAGGAGACGCCGTTGTTTCCGTGTTTGGCGACTAGCTGACCAGCTCCCGCCACCACAAAGGCGGAGAGAGTTGAGATGTTAAAGGTATTCTTTCCATCCCCCCCCGTTCCGACTAAATCGACGGGGTCGTACTCGGATAAATCGAGGGAGAGACAGAGTTCGAGCATCGCTTCACGAAATCCTTCCAGCTCTTCGACGGTAATTTGGCGCATCATATAGACGGTTAAAAAGGCCGCCATCTCCACCTCGTTGTAGTCCCCTCGTCCCATCTTAAGAAGAACCTCTTTCGCCTCCTCTTTGGGGAGGGTTCGGTGTGAGATAAGGTAGTTTAATCTCTCTTTCATCGTCTGTTTCCTTCAATTATTTTCTTGGCTAGAAACTCTTTTCCTTGTTCGTCTAAAGAACTCTCACTGATGCCAAGCCAGTTAAAGAGAAGTCGATATCCGTACTCAGTTAAAATCGATTCGGGGTGAAATTGAACCCCGTGAAGATCGTACTCTTGGTGACGAACCCCCATGATAACTCCCCTTTCATCACGGGCTGTGACGACGAGTTCGGAGCTTACACTCTCTTCAGCGATGACCCACGAGTGGTATCGCCCTACGGTAAATTGAGAGGGGGTGTCTCGGTAGAGGCTCTCCTCTGGCTCTCGTATGATCGTTGTTGCGACGCCGTGTTGGACGGCTTCTAGATTGCGAAGTGGTGAGTTAAAGACCTCTCCGATCCCTTGATGTCCTAAACAGACACCGAGGATCGATTTTGAGGGGGCGTACCTCTCTATCAACGGGAGCATGATCCCCGCGTCTCTGGGAAGACTCGGCCCCGGTGAGAGGAGTATCTTGTCGTACTCTTCGACTCTCTCTACCTCGATGGCGTCATTTCTGATGACGTCTCTCTCGTGAAAGCCTAAGTTATCCAGCATCTGGACGAGATTATAGGTGAAAGAGTCGTAGTTATCTAAAACAAGTATTTTCATATCCGTTATCTCCCCTGTTCTGTTTCGACTCATATGGTCTCACCCCTCTGTATCGCCATCCTCAATGCACCTAACTTATTGTGTACCTCTTGGAGTTCGGATTCTGGGTTGGAGTCTGCGACGACACCCCCTCCCGCTTGATAGTAGAGAGTGTTGTTTTTGCTCAAAAAAGAGCGAATCATAATGGCGTGATTGCTCGAACCGTCGAGTCCAAACATGCCGATTGCCCCGCCGTAGTACCCCCGTCGTGTCACCTCGTAGTGGTTGATCAACTCCATCGCCTTATGTTTAGGGGCTCCCGAGAGGGTTCCAGCGGGGAAGGTGGCGGTCGCAACATCGACCGATTTCGAGTTCTCTTTTAACCGACCACTGACACGAGAGACGAGGTGAATGACGTGTGAAAAAAATTGAACATCTTTATATTTTTTTACTTCGACCTCGGTACAAGCTCGGCTAAGATCGTTTCGAGCGAGATCGACAAGCATGACGTGTTCACTATTCTCCTTGGGATCTTTTAGAAGTTCTCCCGCGAGTTTGGCATCTTTCTCATCATCACCCGTTCTTGGTAGAGTTCCTGCGATGGGGTGAATGGTCGCCTCGCCTCTGTTCAGAATAAGCTGAGCTTCGGGGGAGGAGCCAAAGATCTTATAACTCCCGTAATCGAAGTAAAAGAGGTAGGGAGAGGGATTGATAGAGCGCAGACTTCGATAGACGTTGAACTCATCGCCGATAAAGGGACGTTGAAATCGACGAGAGGGGACGATTTGGAAGGTATCGCCCAAGTGGCAGTGTTTGATACACCGCTTGATGATATCCTTGTGCTCTTCATCGCTCAAATTTGAACTGACCTCTCCGGTACATTCGAATCGATACTCGGGTAGATTTTTGTTATTGATGAGGGTCAATAGCTCTTCAAATCCCCGCTCCTCTCCCCCTGCGACAGAGTTTTCAAAGAGGTAGAGTTCGTTTTTAAAATGGTCGATAGCGATGACGTAGCGGTAGAGAGCGTAGTACATCTCTGGGATCTCGTATTCATCTGGGTTTTTTGCAACGTCTATCCCTTCAAAGTACTGCACGGCGTCGTAGCTCGTATACCCAAAGAGGTTGTGCGAACTAAATTTAAGAGGGAGGGTCTCTACACTAAAAGAGTCGAGAAACTCTTGAAGATGTCGAGTCGCATCTGTTCGGGATGAAAGAGATAACGATCGACTCTCTTCGTCACCTCTCTGTTCACAGACCTTCCCCTCTTTGAGGGTAAAGGAGGC
>CAZATZ010000021.1:0-13797 GCA_964488175.1 uncultured Spirochaetales bacterium | reverse complement strand
AAAGATTGAGAGACCTTTTGCCACTTGGGGGGATCTCTAAAAGTCAATTTTCAAAAAAGAACGCTCAGAGATGAAAACGGGTTTTTTAGAGGTACCCTTGCTATTCATCATATCTCAAGAACTTTGTTTCAACAACCCAAAGAAGAATTTATCCTCTCATTTGGACAATTTTTCGGACTTCTCATTTTTGGAATATGAATATCTCTAAAAAGTCGATTTCAGAAAATACCAAGCTAGAAATGAAAAAGATATTTTTTAGAGGGGATCGTAGAAGTAAACAGGTAGACAATCGCTATGGTTATCGTGTAATATTTGGAGGAGTGAATAGGACGTAGGAAAGGGGTTAAAAATGAATTTCAAATCTAGTGTGAAAAGATTCGTTCATCTCAGCTTCTCGCGCTCTCTTCTATTAAGTTGCCCCCTCCTTCTCGCTCTCTTAATTCTCTCGTGTCAAGGGAATCGAGAAGAGACCATCGTCATACGCAAGGGATTCCTTCAAACAAACGAAGGATACAATGTGGGAAATAAAAAGGGAAAGAGCTACTACATCTTTACAAAATTAGATGTGGAGTACGTTTACTCTCAAGAGGAGGTCTTATTAAATCGATCTCAGTATCAAGAAGAGTATAAAAAAGCTTTCGATTTTTTTTCGCCCGACCCAGAAAAAGTCTTTTTCCCCGATTACGTTCTTCTCTTAGAAAAACGTTATCATTTTGAGAAAGATTTAAGAGAAGAGATTAACAGACGGTTAGAGAGTATTTTTCATAACGAGATATATCCTCTGGAGTATCTGTATAAATCGAGAGTCAACGAGTTGTTGTTAAAAGATCCCACCTTCGAAACATTTAAGAGGGATAAATTACGTGAATACGTGGCCTCAGAGGTGGGGGAAGTCATCGACTCCCTCGTCATCAAATTAAATTTTAAAATTTCAACGATTCCCTCGTTTCATCTCTCATACAATAAGAGCGTGGCGGAGACTTTTCGCCTCTACGCCGACGGCTCTCTCTTTTTTAAGATAAAACCACTCTTGGGAATCAACCGACTCAATACCCCTGTGAGTGCCTTGCTTTTTGCGAATACCATTCCTTTGCAGGAGTTTATCTTGACCTTCATCTCCTATACCTCGCCCGAGGTAATGCGTACAGAACGAACGAAACTCCAAGAGATAACCCGTCTAGCCTTAAATGATTGGTTACAGGTTCGTTTTCCCAATCAAACCGATTACTACATCTTCGACTTTCTCTTTGAGTCAGCTCTCGTCTTTCAAAAACTTTAGGGTACCCTTTAGAACTCCTCCAACACGAGTCTTATCTCCCGCGACAGATTTGTTTGCACTTTCTCTAAAGCGTTTTCTAAAGAAGGAGGAGAGGAGGGAGAGATTTTTGAGAAGAAGAGATTAAAGGATGATCTAAAGAGTCGATTGAGACTGAAACATTTCAGGGTCGGCTTCAAAGGCAACAAGAGGTCTCTGATCCGAGCAGAGTGAGAGCGAGGCGAGAGCCTCTTCGCAGAGATCCACAGAATTTATTGTTCGCCCATTTAAGGCGGAAATACCGACAAAAATATTAGCGGTTTTACTGTGATTCTCGATGATATTTTTGATATCTTCCTTAACACTCTCGAGATCAAGAGCCGGTAAGACGAGATAAAATAGATTCGTATGGTGAGAGCCAAAGATCGCCTCATCTATTTTAAAATGATAACTTAACTCATCTTGCAGATTTTCCAACGTCACTGCGTCGTCGCAACGAACCACGGCGAGAGAAATCTCTGAATGAGTCGTCAACTCTTCCTCCACCTTCTTGAGTAAAAGGGTATCGTCCGTGGGCGAGAGCAGAAGATCCAAGTCGTCCAAATTATCAGGCAAGAGAGAGGGGACGAGGGGAGAGTCGCTCCGCTCCCTCTTCTTCTCCACCACCAAAATCTTAAGAATCGCCATAATCACACAGAAAAGACTGATCACTCCCAAGAGGATGAGACTATTGGCAAAGAGGTTTTGATCAATGATAGAACCGACAAGAGAGATGGTATACGGCCCCTCACCCGGTCTCTCATAAACTTTTTCAGCCGTTTGATAGAGAAAGGGATTGTAATCAAAAACGAGCCGATTTTCATCGTCTTGAAGGTGGATGATCGGTTGAAAAACGAGGGCATTTCTCTCGCTGGGACGAACGTATTGAACTCCCTCTGAGTCTTGAATCGCAATGACTAAGAGCTCTGCTTGTCGTAAAAATATCTTACTGACCGCCGCATCAAGCTCGATACTTCTGAAATCCAGACCATTTCCTACAAGAGTTTCTATCCTAGAAAAGGCGTCCTCGGTACTATCATGAAACTCTTGAATCCCTTGGTGACGTCGAAAAAGGAGGAGAGAAGAGAAGAGAATAATTCCGAGTAGAAAGAGACCAAGAGAGGTAATAAAGAGAATTGATTTAACTGTTTTTGCCTCGCTCATATTCAAATCCTTTAGGTCACCCTTTAAGAGACCTCGAAAAATCTCTTTTCTATTTCTAACTCGATCTTTTCAAAAATCGATTTTCTAGAGTTGCCCTTTATTGAACCCTCCCAAATCGATTGAGGGGAAAGAGACGCCAGACCACTTTTCCTAAAAACCGTTTTTGATCAACGTAATGGGGAGAGAGGCGGGTTGAAATAACCAGAGAGTAGGGATCGCTAGAGTCCAGTTTTTCGTACCTTCTCTCCGTATTAAAACGGAGGTCTAATGAATTGTATCGGTTATCTCCCATCAAAAAATAATGCTTTTTTGGAATTCGCTCCTCTTTCGCATCGGGTAGAGGTGGAAAATTTCGACTATCGTAAAGCGCAAGGTAGAGACGAAAAAACTCCATAAGGTCGCTTTCGCCCTCTCTTACGTCGCTCACCCCCCGTAGATCGGCTAACGTTCTGCCCAGAGCTAGCTCTCTTGTGTAGGAGGTAAAAAGATCTAAAACCAACTCTTTCAAAAGAAGGTTTGTCTGTCTCGCATCTCGATAAAAGAGTTCCTCTCGAGGAGAACTATTTTGCCACTCTGTAAAAAACTCAACCGTCTCCCTCTCTCCCGAGTTGAGATAGTAGAGAAAGAGGGATAAGATATTTCCTCGGATGTAGTTCTGTTCGAGGGTGTACGGATTTCTCTCATTGGAGGGAAAGAGCATAAATTCCCCCTCGGGATCACCCGTTACAAGAGAGTTACCCCCTAGCGATCTCTCCAAACTCTTCTTCGCCGTTTGGAGTTCGGCGAATCTCTCTAAAACAAGTGATGAACGCTCCTCTAACGAGAGAGAGTCTTTTCTCTCATCCCACTTATCTAAAAGAGCTCGCTCTCTCTCACCAACAAGAATTGTTCGAACTTTACGCAGCTCTTTTTCAGGCAATTGATAGAGATCGGTTTGAGAGTACTCAGAATCTTCACTCAGAACCTCAAACTCCCCCTCTCTTTGGAGATAGAGTTGATCGTCGACCATCATCAGGCGATCTCCGGGGAGACCGAGCAGTCGCTTAACCAATGGATCCGCTTTGGGGCGACCGTACTCATCAAACTGGTCGATATTGACAAAGGTAAGCGTAAGGAAAAAGAGCATCTGTTGGAGAGTCCGCCTCGCCTCAGAGTAGAGATCATTGGCGTATATCGGGTTATGAAAGGCGATGACATCCCCCCGTTTCGGTTGTTGAAAGGTCGGAAGGGGAAGACCAGAGAGGGGCATCTCGGGGCCACTGGTAAACTTGAGGACGAGAGGTCTGTCGTTCTCAAAAGAGCTTCTTCCCGTTAAAAAGGTGGGAACCATCGATTCACTGGGAACAACGTAGAGCTGAATGAACATGACGTTGATAAAAATGACAAGAAAGACGGTCTGTAAAAGGGCGTCAGTCCACTCGATAAGAGTGGTCGTGTACCGATAAATACGAGATTGTTGACTCTTCGGTCGGCTAAAGGGTTCGACAACGAATCCTTCATCCTCTCTCTGAACAGCGCGTTGTAAGAGAAAGTTATGGATAGCCAAAAAGATCATGGATAAAATGGTTAGCGTAAAGAAAGCAATATTTTGCCAAGAGGGCATGAGAGAGGGGGTGCCACTGCTAAAAGTGGCTAACCGTTGAAACATATACGCAATATAAATGATGATAACGCTGTACTCAGAACTCTTCAAAAACCAGAGATAGGTCTTTCTCTCTCTTCTCTCTTGCCCGTAAAATTGAGAGAAATTAAAAAAGAGAGCCGAGAGGACGAGGAGTCGGAGTAAAAAACTAAAAAATGAGAACAGAGAGAGATAGACTCCCCCCGTAAAGAGAGAGAGGAGAAAGGAAAAAAATCCCAGAAGCCAGATCCGAGGAAGTTTACGACCCCATAACCTCAATAGCTGTCCAAATAACTCTTTACTCAGAGTAAAAATCTCATTTGAAGTACGTTG
This sequence comes from uncultured Spirochaetales bacterium, assembly GCA_964488175.1. Classification (GTDB taxonomy): domain Bacteria; phylum Spirochaetota; class Spirochaetia; order SP-2023; family CAYRNA01; genus CAZATZ01. The sequence continues at coordinate 9,385 of CAZATZ010000021.1, read as the reverse complement.
TGTATTTTTGTTTGGCATTCAATTTCCATCTCATCGTCTGTTTCGTTTTCTGCGTCTGTCTCGGTTTTGATACCCACTCTTTAAAAGCCCAATTTGAGACCTAAATCGACACCCCCTTGCGGGAGATTCCTCTCCCTTAAAAAAAAGACAAATCTCCCTGAGGAAATGTTTTAGAGGGGTTCACCCAAAGAGTACTAAAAAAAGTAGCATTGGGGAATAGAGAGAGTCGTCCTTTTCTAATTAAAAGGGTACCTCTAAAAAATCGATTTCAGAAAAGATCGAGTTAGAACCTAAAAAGGGTTTTTTAGAGGTGCCTATAGGAGATTCGTATTTTGGTTCTCCAAAAAAGAGAGAGGCATTGTCATCTTGTTTAAATAAATGTATATTACTTTGACTCGTCGATCTCAGAGATAAGAGGTGGGGTTCCCAGCGGTGGCGAGAACCTAATCGGACTCCTCCTCACACTCTCTTTACTGGCAACGATACCAGTAACGATACCAGTAACGATACCAGTAACAATGGAATTATTTTCTGGAGATCTATTGTGATTCAATAAAGGAGCTTTATTGTGTTCAAAAAGAGCGTATTGAACCGTCAGGATAAGTCCGATCAGACGATGGTGATTTCACCCAAAACGAAGATTTTTTATCTGGGAGTGAGAGAACTTATTGAGTATAAAAGTCTGATTTTTCTCTTTTTTAAGAGAAATTTTGTCACGGTCTACAAACAGACTATCTTGGGTCCTCTCTGGCACCTAATTAAGCCTTTTTTTACGATTATCGTCTATAACTTCATCTTTGGTCGCTTGGCTGGTCTGGGAACTGATACGATTCCACCCTATCTTTTCTACCTCTCGGGGACGATTCTTTGGACTTTTTTTGCTCAGTCTTTAAAAAACTCTTCAAGAACGTTTTTGGATAATGCGTATATTTTTGGAAAAATTTACTTTCCTAGATTGACCGTTACTCTCGCACAGGTTCTCTCTCAACTTGTCAATTTAGCAACTCAATTCTCCCTCTTCATCGTACTGTACCTCTTTTACGTTTTTCGAGGAATGGAGGTGAACCTTCATTGGAGTCTTATTTTTTTACCCTTCCTTCTCCTCCACTTGGCTCTCTTTGCCACGGGAGTCGGGCTGCTTATTTCATCTCTGACAACAAAGTACCGCGATCTAAACTTTCTTGTCGATTTTGGGATGCAACTCTGGATGTACGCTACACCAGTTGTCTACCCACTCTCTGAGGTATTAAAAAGAGTAGATTCCCCCCTTCTTGCTTCGTTTGTTCTCTTTAATCCTGTGAGTTTTCCTATCGAGGTCTTTCGATTTATGTTTTTTCAAACAAACGAGATAAATTGGCTGTACGGATCTTTCAGTATCGGAATCACTCTTCTTATCTCTATTCTAGGGATCGGTATGTTCCACCGAGTCGAGCGAAGTTTTATGGATAGAATATAGAGCCTCCTTTAGAGCCTCCTTAGAAGCGGCTCTAAAAAGGGATAGTAACGTTACAAATAGGGTCTCTCCTAGGGTCTTTTCTAGGATATTTTCTAAGGTATTTTGGAAAACTCTCAACTGGGTTTATGCGATTTGAACATGGTAATTTGACCAAGCGATTTGACCATGTAATTAACAGTTTGGAGAAGAGAAGGCGAAGATGAAAAAATATCCCCGACAGACCTCTTCAAAGGAAAAGATTTCATAGTGAAACCAGAAAGAACAAAAGAGGAAAGAACGAAATCACGAAGAACATTAAAGAAAAAGATACACGATGCGTCCGCTGATTTTATCTCGACAACCGAAAACATTATTCAGACAGAGGGGATTGAGGCCGTCTCGATCCGAGAGGTGGCGAGAAGGACTGGTCGAAATAGTGCCACGATTTACTCCCTCTTTGAAAACCTAGACCACCTTATCATCTGTTCGTCTCTCAAGATCTTGCAGAGATACAATGAAGACTTAGACACTCTCCTTGGTCAAGAGATGAGTGATGAGGAGAGGTACTTTGTGACATGGGAGTGTTTCTTGACCCACGTGTTAGAGGAACCAGATGTCTATGAAAAGCTCTTCTCGAACGATCTTCCGTTTGATTTGGAGATGATCTTTCAAAATTACTTCGAGATCTTTCCAGATGAGGAGAAGAACTTTGAAGCGAAGGTCTCAAGCATCCTTCATCAAAGCGACTTGGGGGGTCGAAACCTCCATTTTATCGAGTTCTATCTAGGGGATACTCTCGACGAAGAGAGTGCTCGTGGTTTTTCCGAGGCTGGGGTATTTCTCTTCTGGGGAACTCTCTTCTCCTTCAAAAAAGAGATGTGGGAGATCGAGGAGACCAAAGAGATGTTTCTGACCTATCTTAAAAGACTTTATCGTGGGTTTCTCAGAGAGCCACTCTAGGGAGACGTTTCTTGAAATGATCAGGGACTCTTGTTGTCGGTACTCTTAGAGGTAGTCTGAAGATTGAAGGTGGTAAAACAGAGCAGTTTTCTCTCTCTTATTCCGCTGTTTTAGAGAGAGAGTTCTTCCGATTTTTTACTGTGTCTTGGGGGGGACTCTTCTTACTCTGAGCATGATAACTGTAGATTACTCTCAGAAAATAGTCCAATCTTCTTGTTTATACTAAATACATTAAATAGAATGGGACTTCTAAAATTCGCAATATTCCAAGAATGGGACTCTTCGGTGAGGCTCACTCTTCTTTGTGAAGGGGGGAGTCTCTTTTTTTACGAGGTTTTATGCAAACATTTTTCAAGAAAAAATTTAATATCATTGTTGTTCCCAATTCAGCGGGAAAAGGGGTTCAGTGGCAGGTGCATGGAAGTGTTCTTCTCGCCTCGTTTCTTGTTCTCTTTCTCTTTTTTGGGATCTCGTTGTACCTCCTTCCCTCTTTCTGGCAGACACGAGAGAGGCTACGATCGTACTCTGAAGAGTTGGGTCAGATGGGCGGACAACTCGAGCAGATGCAGAAACAGATAAATGATATCGAAGCTAACGGTTTAGAGTTTCAGAAAGTTTTTGTCTCTCTCTTGACGACGGTTCGAGCGCAAGCGGGTGTCGATCTTTTGGAAGAGGGATCGACGTCTCTCTTGGGTGCCTCTACCTCGGGAGCCAATGGAAACGTTGGTTCTCTCAACGATTTTTTAAAATCTTCAACGGTCTCTGTGACTAAACTTCGCCAATTTATGGAGTTTCAAGATGAGGTATTCTCTGAGATTCCTTCGGTGTGGCCTTTAGAGGGGGGGCAGGGACAGATAACGTTTCAGTTTGGACCGCAGATTCACCCCGTCTATCGCAACTGGTATGTTCATCGTGGTATCGATATATCGAACGGAATCTCGGGAACTCCCGTTGTCGCAACGGCGGATGGTGAGGTTATCGAGAGGGGGTATAGTGCGACGGGACTGGGAGTCTTTGTTGTGATTAAGCACCGATACGGATTTGTCTCGACGTATGGGCATCTAAGAAGTGCCTTGGTCGGGGTTGGACAGAAAGTTAAGCGGGGAGAGCGAGTCGGTCTTATGGGATCGACGGGACTCGTCACAGGGGTACATCTCCACTATGAATTAAGACTTGGAACGGATCTCTTGAATCCTTATCCCTTCCTTACCATGCGCTAGGAGTAAATGACGTGAAGAGAATAGATGAGTCTCCAGAGGCAACTAGTAAATTTCAGAAAAAGAGTTCTTATAAATCGAAGGATTCCTCCGAGGGGTTGAGTTCTGCGGGATTGAATTCTGAGGACGGCGTGGGAACGGAGTCCAAAGAGAGAGAACTTCCTCGGGCGAGTAAGAAGCTAGCTTCTGCGAAAAAAGAGAGTGCTGTCAAAGAACCTCCTGTCAAGAAGGCAAAAGAGAAGGAGAAGATCTCGTATAAAAAAATCGATAGCCTTGTGGGTGAAAATTCTTTTTTTAAAGGCGATGTTCAAGTAGAAGGATTTTTGCGGATAGAGGGAGCTTTTCAAGGGGATATCTCCGAGACGGGATACGTTCTTATCGGAAAAGAGGGGCGTTTTAAAGGAACGATCTCCGCCAAAAGAGTGATTATAGGTGGTGTGATTGACGGTCGTATTCTCGCAGAAGAGGAGGTTATCCTACTGGAATCTGCGGTTGTCTGGGCGGAGATTCGATCCCCCCAGATCGTGGTTGAAGATGGAAGTCTCTTCTCCGGTCGTCTTGAAATAGCAGAAAGGGTGTAGTGTGCTCGACTCGACAACTCTAGATATACAGACCCAGTTACAACGCTCCCTTGGAACCACGTTTGAAAAGGGTTCAAAGAGGGAGAAAAAAAGAAAAAAAGAGTCGGGAAAGAGGCTCTTTTCTTTAGAGAGAGCTATTACGGGTACAGAGAACAGAGAACGGGTTAAATTTGATCTAGAGGAGCAGTTTGCTGAGATTAAAGAGTTGGGAGAGCGTTTCCGAAAATCGCAGAAATACGTCGATTTACAGCGGTATCGAACGGCTGTCAAGGATCTTTTGAACCACGTTGTTCAGAAGGGGTTTCTTCTTGAAGAGGAGAGTGGGATACGCAATCCTGCGACTTTAGATCGGAAAAAATATACGCTGATACGGCAGGTTGATACGAAGTTGGAGAGGGCGGTCTCCCTTTTTTTACAAGAACAGAGAGCTACGTTGGAGGTAATCCAGATGTTGGGTGAAGTCCAAGGGTTGCTCATTGATATATTGGGCTAAGGCATCGACTAATTACTAGAGAGGGTGGAAATGTTTCGTTTATTTTGGAAAGGACTATTAATTGTGAGTGTATTTATGAGTGTACCTGCGTGTGCGAATTCGCAAGATTTACCAGAGGGATTATATGCTGAGTTTAAAACAACCAAGGGAACGATCCTTGTGAAGTTGTTTTATAAGAAAACACCTCTGACGACGGTCAATTTTGTTGGCTTGGCTGAGGGGAAGATGAACACGTCTATGAAAAAGGGGCCCTTTTACGATGGGCTGACTTTTCATCGTGTGATTCCTGAGTTTATGATTCAGGGAGGAGATCCCGACGGAAACGGCACTGGTGGTCCTGGTTACCGCTTTGCCGATGAGATAGACCCCTCTCTTCGGTTTGATACTCCAGGGATGTTGGCGATGGCCAATAGCGGGCCTGCGACCAATGGAAGCCAATTTTTCATTACGCACGTTGCAACTAAGTGGTTAAATGGGAAGCACACGATTTTTGGACAGGTGGTACAGGGTCAACCAATCGTCGATGAGATTGAGCAAGGAGACAAGATAAAAGAGGTCAAGATCTTGCGAATCGGTGAAGAGGCGAAAAACTTTAAGGCGGATCAAGCCGCTTTTGATGCACTTGTTTCTCAAGCGAAAGAAGAGGCAAAATTAAAGAGTGGAAAGGATAAAGAGAAGGCCGCTTCGCTCTATCCTCAGGCCAAAGAGTTTGATAACGGAGTTTTGTACGAAGTCTTGAATCAGGGGAACGGTCAAGCGGTTGGTAAGGGTGATACGGTCTCGGTTCATTACACGGGGAAATTCCTTGACGGAACCGTGTTTGATAGTTCGGTTGAACGTGATGAACCCTTTGAACTTCAAGCTGGAATGGGAATGGTTATTCCTGGTTGGGATTTTATCTTAACCCAGATGAAAGTAGGCGAGAAGGGGGTCGTTATTATCCCCCCCGCACTTGCGTATGGAGAGAGTGGGGTTGGTCCGATTCCTCCCAATACGTGGTTAGTTTTTGAAATAGAGATTCTTGGGATAAAATGAGACGAAGAGCCCCTCTTCTTTTAAGCTTTCTCACTCTCTTTTTTTGTGTGTTGCCTCTTGTTTCGCAGGAGGAGTCCTTAAATCGTGAGAGAGGTGAGGGGATTTTTGCCATTGTACGCACCCCCCGTGGTGAGATTGAATTTGAGCTTTTTTATAAAGTTGCCCCTATCGGGGTGGCGAACTTTCTTCAGCTGACTGAAGGGGGTAGCTCTTTTTCGGGGTACTACCAAAATCGTCGGATTGAAGTCTTAGAAGATTATGCGATTCAACTGGGGGGAACCGATAAAGAGGAGAGTGTGGGGCTTGGCTTTACTCTTCCGCTGGAAACGAGTCAAGAACCCTACTTCGATCAACCCTATGTTCTCTTTGCCGATAGACTCGCCAGTAATTCTTCGGCGAGCAACCTCTTAATCTCGTTGAAATCGGATCCGCAACTGAATGAAAAATACTCGGTTTTGGGGAGAGTTGTCCACGGATCCGAGGTTGTGAAAAAGTTACGAGACGGGGTTAAAATTACTGAGATATCGATCTTGCGTTCTGGGGACGAGGCGCTGAATTTTTCTTTAGACGTCGATGAGGCGAAGAGAAAGTTTTTTGAACGAGAATACCCCCAAGTCGCCGCATTCCTAAAGACGTGGGGCGAGTACACGACATTAAAAAATGGGCTTTTTGTTAAAAAAATCACAGAGAGTGCTGAGAGTGGTGAGAGTGATGAACCGAGAAAGTCAGGCGATCGGATCTCGATTCACTACATCGGAAAATTGCTGGGGGGAGGGGAGTTTGACAACTCTTACCTCAGAGGCCAACCACTACTTCTCATTGCGGGGCGAGATGATAGAAACCTCATTCCAGGATTTCGTCAAACGCTAGAGATCATGCGCCCAGGAGATCATTGGGAGGTCTTAATTCCCCCGAATCTCGGATATGGCGGTCAAGAGTTATCCCAAATTCCAGCCAACTCTTGGCTCGTCTTCGAGATAGAGATGCTACCCCTCGACGAAGGATAAACCTCGTCTTCATATGAAAGGTGCCTAATAGGGTACCTCTAGAAAGTCGTTTTCAAAAAATAACGAAGAGATTTTTTGTCCAGTCGAGGAGTTGAAAACGGAGTTTAGCTGAGCTAAATGAGTATTTCAATGACGATGGATTGGTAAAAAAGATCGAGTTAGAACTGAAAAAGAGCTTTTTAGAGGTGCCCAATACTCAAAAGGAATTTTATGATTGAAAGAGAGCCTCGATGGTTTGAGGTTGTTTTTAAAGGAGTTCTCATCGGAATGGCCAATGTTATCCCAGGTCTCTCTGGGGGAACGGTCGCCCTATTGACGGGTCTCTACAGTCACCTTACCGAGGCGGTCGGAAATTTTTTCCTCGTCTCATGGAAGAAACGGTGGAGTTACCTCCGTTTCTTGTCCTTTGTGGTCGCCGGAGCGATCGTTGGTATCTGGCTCTTTGCTAAGATGCTGACACGCCTCTATGAGAGCTACCCCGAACCCGTGGGATTCTTTTTTCTGGGTCTCGTTGCGGCGACACTCCCCGCTCTTTTAAAAGATCTACCGAGAGAAGAGAGGGCGAGCAAGAGGGGGTGGGTACTCTTTCTCATAGGATTTCTCATTACCTTTTCCCTCGGATTTATAAAACAGAAGATGGGAGTCGCAGGCGAAGAGGAGGGATTTTCTTCTCTCTTTACTCCGATTACGACGGTAAGAGACGGTCTTTTTCTCTTTTTTGTTGGGGTCGTTGCCTCGGCAACGATGATAATTCCAGGAATCTCGGGAGCTTTTATCCTCCTTCTCTTGGGAGTCTACTATCGAATTCTTGCCTTTGTTGATCAGTATTATCTCTTAGGAATCTTCGTGGTCGGACTAGGTGCCGTCGTGGGAATTGTCCTCTTTGCTAAAATTTTGAATTTTCTCTTGGTAAGGTATCAGACGCTCTCTGTCTTTTTTATTACAGGACTGATCGTCGCCTCTTTGTCTATCTTGTATCCAGGAATCACGGTTACGGTTAAATCAATCGTGGTAGATTTTTTGGCTCTCTCGGCGGGGGGATTTCTTGTTTTTCGATTTGCTCATCTTCGATAAGATTCTCTCGTTTCTTAAGTGGGTATTCGGGTGAGCGTATGCGGGTTTGTAACAATACAAAGTTTTTGTAAAGGGTATCTCTAAAAAATTGGTTTTAGAAAATATCGAGTTAGAAATGAAAAAGGGTTTCCTAGAGGTACCCCTTAGCTAAAAGAAAAGGTCTATTATGTCAGAGGGATTTCCGGAGAAAATGAATGAGAAGCTATCCGATCTCAAGGAGCAATTTTTAGAGCGCTTAGAGAAGGTCTCTGACTCGACTCAGGCCGCCGATTTAAAGGCGCAGTTTCTGGGGAAGACCGGACATTTAAACGGTATTTTAAAGGGAATTAAAGAGCTGGCTCCTGAACATAGAAAGCATGTGGGTATGGAGGCAAACCGTCTTAAGGAGCATTTGACCGAGGAGATTCGACACTCCCTCGACTCCTTAGAGAGAGGCGCTATCGAGTACCGATTGAAACATCGACGGGTCGACATCTCACTCCTCGACTCTCTCTTAGAGGATCGACAGAGTCGCGCGGGATTTCACCCCGTGACGATCGTGCAAAATGAGCTAGAAGAGATATTTCGCTCCTTTGGATTTGAGATTCTCGACGGTCCGCACATTGAAAATGACTACTACAACTTTGAAGCACTCAATATCCCCAAGCACCACCCCGCACGTGATATGCAAGATACGTTCTGGTTTAAGGATATGAAACACCTTTTGCGTACGCACACCTCGTCGATTCAGGTCAGAGGAATGGAGAGTCATACCCCTCCCTTTAAGTTTGTCGCACCAGGGAAGGTCTTTCGTTGTGAAGCGACCGACGCCTCCCACGAGACGGTCTTTCACCAAATGGAGGGGATGCTTGTCGGGAAAGATATCTCCGTCGCCAACCTTATCTATTTCCTCAAGATGATTTTGAGTGAGATTTTTGACAAAGAGATGAATGTCCGTCTAAGACCCGGTTTTTTCCCCTTTGTGGAACCGGGATTTGAATTAGATATCGAGTGTCTTATCTGTTCGGGAAAGGGGTGTAGCATCTGCAAACAGAGTGGGTGGTTGGAACTCTGCCCCTGTGGAATGATCCATCCAAACGTCCTGCGGTACGGGGGGATCGATCCCGATGAATTTAATGGATTCGCCTTTGGTTTGGGACTTGATCGTCTCGTTATGATGCGATACGGGATCGATGATATTCGTCTCTTACACAGTGGATTAATCTCTTTTGGAGAGCAGTTCGCCAGTTATTAGAGGTGTATTTAATAAATGCCTGAATCCGTACAAAGCACAATAACGAGAGAAAACCTCCTCTTTTTTGTATAACTGGTCTCGTTTCGGTAAAATGTCCTGTAAACGAAATCTGTGAGCAATGGGCAAAATTATCAGTAAGAAAATGGGTCTGTACCGATTGCTGAGACCCATCGCTAAGGTAGCTAAAAAAGTGTTGTAAAAAGAGAGACCGAATATATGCTTAAAAAACTAATAAAAAAAATATTAAAGAAACTACTAGCGAAAAGAGGCTACATCTGCATCAAAGAAAAAACTTACGCAGAGCTTCGGAATCAAGAGAGAATAGAATTACAGAGCACCCCTGAGTGCA
>CAZATZ010000020.1:0-14301 GCA_964488175.1 uncultured Spirochaetales bacterium | reverse complement strand
TTTTATTCAACCTTGGATTGTATCATTAATAGCAAGAATTTGAGATAATTCTAGTTTCTTGAATGGCAGAGAGAGAGGGACTTTTTCAGCGAGATAGAACGGTCATATGATTGATGATATCGATTGATCCTATCGAGTGGTCATGCGAATCCCCTCTTCTAAACGGAGATATGTTATGAGAAAGATACCTCTTCAGTCGATTGGATACGGCTTTATTCCCCCCGAGTACTTAGAGGAGGGGCGAGATGAGTATACTTTTCGATTTCAGCAAAATCCACGGGAGTATCGCTCCTTAGAGACCGAAGAGATCGAGCAGTTGATACGAAACGGAAACCACTCGTCGAAGTGGACCAACGTCTTGGTAAGTGAGAATTTTTCCGCCGATCTAATCCATAACTGCCACTTTTACGGGTTGGTTCGCCTAGGAAATTTAAATCGAGAAGCCCTCCTTTTCCACGATATCCAGTACCCCGTCGGTCTCTACAATAGCTCCTTCTACTCGTGCGATATCGGGGATTCGCCCGCCATTCACCGAGTCAGTCACCTCTCCCACTACATCATAGGTGAGCAGGTTATTCTACAGAATATCGGAGAGTTAGTGACGACCAACCACGCAAAATTTGGGGTGGGGTGCGTCAAGGAGGGGGAGAGAGAGTCCGTTCGCATCTCGCTTGAGGTGGGTAACGAGAATGGCAGAAGAAAGATTCTTCCCTTTGAGGGGATGACGTGTGGTGACGCTTGGTTGTGGTCGACACTCCGAGCGGATCCGACGCTTCAGAAAAATTTTAAGGCGATGACGGAGCGAGAGCTTGATTCACGCCGAGGGTATTACGGTACGATTGGAAGTTATAGTGTTATTAAAGAGAGTGGAACGATCAAAGATGTCAAAATGGGAGAGCACGGCTACATCAAAGGGGCCAATAAACTAAAGAATTTAACGATTAAGAGTTCTTATGAAAATCCCTCACAGGTGGGAGAGGGTGTTGAGATGGTCAACGGGATTATGGGCTACGGGTGTCACGCCTTTTACGGGATCAAAGCGGTTCGCTTTATCATGAAAGATCACTCTCAATTAAAGTACGGGGCGAGGCTTATCAACTCTCTCTTAGGCGAAAACTCGACGATCTCCTGCTGTGAAGTCCTGAACTCTCTTATCTATCCCGGCCATGAACAGCACCATAATAGCTCTTTTCTCTGTGCGTCTCGCATTCAAGGGCAGAGCAATATTGCGGCGAATGTCACCGCCGGCTCAAATCATAACTCCCGTGCCAACGACGGAGAACTCTTCGCCAAACGGGGGTTTTGGCCCGGCCTCTCTTCTAGCTTTAAATTACCCTCCTCGTTTAGCTCTTTCGCCCTGATCGTCAAGGGTTCCTATCCCTACGAATTGAACCTCCCTCTCCCCTTTACGATGGTGAGTAACAGGGAGAGAGAGAACGAGTTATCGCTCTATCCTGGGTTCTGGTTTCTGCACAATCTCTACGCTCTGGGTAGAAATAGCTGGAAGATGATTCTGCGAGATAGACGCAGTGAACCTCGACTGCATCTGGAGTTTGAGTACTTAGCCCCCGATACGGTCGAAGAGATGTGGGAGGCACTCCATCTACTAAGAAAATGGGCGAAAGAATCTCTCTCTTTAGAGAGTGAACAGGAGAGCGATGAACTCTTGAAGAGAGAGAAAAATCCTCCGATCTTGGGGAGCGGCGTTGAAGCCTCCTCACGTCTGTGTCGTATTCACAACGGGGGGCAGGGGTATCAGACCTTTCTTCGCCTGATTCGGTATTACGTGGCGAAGGTCTTGGCTCAAGCTCATCTGAGAGACCCCGCAGAGTTGGAGAGGGTTTTAAAAAGCCATCCGACACGGGAGAAAAAATGGCACAATCTCGGAGGTCTTCTCGTTCCAGAAACAACGTACACCTCCCTTTTAGATGAGATCCGCTCGGGGAGGCTCTCTTGGGGTGATCTTCACCAACGCTACCACGAGTTATCAGATGCGTATCCCTCTTCTCAACTCTATCACGGCGTATCCCTCTTTGAAGAACTCTTCTCCAAAGAGTCAAAAGAGGCACAGCTAGAGTGGTTAGATGAGGCGATGGAGACCTCGCAATGGTTGGACAGAGAGGTGTTTAAGAGTAGAGAGAAAGATTACCTAAGTGAAAAAACGATGATCACATTTGATTCAAAGAGAGAACAAGAGGAGGTTTTAGGGAGGTTAGAAGAGAATGAATTTATCCTCTACCACCGTGAAAAGACAGCCCAAGAGGTTCTCCATCTAAAATCACTGAAAGAGTGGTGGAATGGTCGCTAAGCGCAAAAATCGACTTATCCATCTCTCTCTGTTTTTTGCGTGGGTCGATATTCTCGCTCTCTTTGCGTGGGGTTCCTACTGGTCTCGTGAGGAGAGCGAAACAAGAGTAAAATCTCTTTTTGAGGTTATCCCTTTTCTGCTGATCGGATTTCTCGTTCTTTTCTCTCTGTTGTACATTAAGCGCTATCTTCTACGTAGCAACGAAAAGAGCCTTCTTCTCTATCTCGTCTTTCTCCTCGGGTTACTCCCCCTCTCCTTCCTGCTCCTCCTTCAAGAGCGGGGAACTCTCCCCGAGATACGGTATCTTATCTATCTCTCAAAGTTTTACTACACCCAATTTATTTTTCTTAAAGGACTGCTCTTATTCATTACTCTCCTCCCCTTCCTTTTCCGTAGCGTAGGGCTACGGGGAATTCTTATTTCGTTTGGACTACTCTACATCTTCCTCTTTCGAACGATGATCGTCTCAGACGCCTCTTCCCTCCCGTACGGTTCTCAATTTCCCTTTTATCCGACGGTCGTTCTCTTCTCTTACCAACTCTTAGATCTTATTCTTTTCCTACTCACTGTGATCTGTACACTTCTCTCGAGCTATCTACGGCGAGTCAAAAGAAAGATTCGGGAGTGGGCGTTTCTTCCCCTCGTTCTCGGGTTCTACTGGTTTATGGCGTCTCTCTTTACCCCACTGAACTATGTGGCACTGGCTCTCTTCGCCTTGGGAAACGCTTTTTTTCTCTACTCCTTCCTTTACGGTGAAACGTAGAGGGGCGATACCAAATTAGATAAAGTTAGATAGGGTTGGATAGAGTGGGAGAAGTGTCTTTTCGCTTTTTTTTGATGTGCGAGAGTTAGTATTTTAGAGTCTCGGCTGGGACGTCGACGGAGAAGAAGAGGCATCCTCTATTTTTGCTGGTTCTTGCCTTCTCCAAAAAATTCTTCGTTATTTTCTAAAACCGAGTTTTGAGAGGTACCCTTGACTAAAGAGGTGAGTTTTTTATATTCTGTTACAATATCTCTTCGCTATCTGATTTTTGCTTACTCGCATGCGTTTTGATAATACTCGAGATAGAAAGAGGATCCTCAGTAGAAAAATGGGGATAAAGCTCTCCTCTAAAATGGCGAAATTGAAAGTATGAAAATAGCAGAGAGTCTTTTTCGAACGTTTAAATCATCCAAATCATATAAAATCTCATTCTTGTGGTTTTTTTGATAGAAATATTGACATATCCGGAGAGGTTCGACCTCTTACCTTTGTTTGTTAAAAGGGAACTCCTAAGGATTTTAGAGAGTACTCGTAAGAGAGTTTTAGAAAGTAATCTAAAAAGTAATTTTAAAAGTAATTTGGAAAGTAACTGTAGGGTTTAAAGTAGGGTTTAAAATGGCGAAAAATTTACTGATCGTGGAGAGTCCTGCGAAAGCAAAGACCATCACAAAGATACTCGGCAAGGATTTCAAGGTGATGGCATCCGTCGGACATATTCGTGATCTGGCGAGTAAGGGTCGAGGAAAGACGACCTTTGGCATCGATATTGAAAACGGCTTTGAGCCGCAGTACGCCATCTTAAAAGGAAAGACTGCGACGGTTGAAAAGCTAAAAGAGGCGACGAAAAAGGTAGAAAATGTCTACCTAGCTCCCGACCCCGATAGAGAGGGAGAGGCGATTGCGTGGCACTTAAAAGAGGTCTTAGAGCTAAGCGATGAGAAGGCGATGCGAGTCACCTACCAAGCGGTCACCAAAAAGGCTGTCACCGAGGCGATAGCCAATCCGCATAAGATCAACATGAATCTGGTCAACGCCCAACAGGCGAGGCGAATCCTCGATCGACTCGTTGGATTTCGACTCTCTCCCTTTTTATGGAAGAAGGTTGCCAAGAATCTCAGTGCAGGAAGGGTTCAGTCGGTCGCTCTTGAAATCATTGTTGATCGAGAGCGTGAGATCGAGGCCTTTATCTCTGAGGAGTACTGGAAGGTCGTTGTTACGCTACTCTCAGAGGGGACGGAGATTCCCTTTAAGGCCGATCTCGTTCGCTGGAAGGGAGAAAAGTTCGCTTTAGGCAATCCCGTCTGTGAGGGCGAAGAGAGGGTTCAAGAGATAGTTGAGAAGCTTCGGAAAACCACTTTTACCGTTGAAAGTCTCAAGAGCAAACGCTCTGAATCGAGGGCTCCCGCCCCCTTTATTACCTCTACTCTCCAGCAAGGGGCGAGTACAAAACTTGGATATAATCCCAGTAGAACGATGCGGATCGCACAACAACTCTATGAGGGTGTTGAATTAGGTAGTGGCCCCGAAGGGTTGATTACCTACATGAGAACGGACTCGGTACGTCTCTCTCCCGAGGGGCTGAGCGATGCTCGAGAGTACATCGCAAAGACGTTTGACGCCGAATACCTACCCGAGAAGGCAAACTTTTTCTCCAATAAAAAGAGCGGGTCTCAGGATGCTCACGAAGCCATTCGCCCCTACAACGCAAATTATACTCCCGAATATCTGAAAGCACACTTAACGCCAGATCAATTGAAACTCTACCGACTTATCTGGCAGCGATTTATCGCCTCTCAGATGAAACCAGCCGTTTTCAATACGACAACTCTCTCCGTTATGGGTGATGAGGGTCTCTTTGAGGCGAGCGGTCGCCAACTTCTCTTCGACGGACACCTTGCGGTCAGCGGACGGGACAAGAAAGAGAGTGACAAATACCAAGATCTCCCCGGTGTTAAAGAGGGCGAGAGTTTAGAGCTGAAAGAGCTAGATAGTCAACAACACTTCACCAAACCACCCAATCGTTACAGTGAGGCTGGTCTTGTACGAGCTCTCGAAAAAGAGGGGGTTGGACGTCCTTCAACGTATGCGCCTATTATTCAGACGCTAAAGGAGAGGGGATACGCTGTCCTAAAAGAGAAGGCGTTTCACACCACCGAGCTAGGCAAAGTTGTCTGCGATATCTTACGCGAAAATTTTCTTCAAATTATGAACCTCAAATTTACTGCAGAGATGGAAGAACAGCTGGACGAGGTGGAAGAGGGGAAGAACGATTGGAAGACGCTTCTAAGCGACTTTTATACCCCCTTTGATAAAGAGGTTGCTACCGCCATCGAGGAGGTTGAGCCGTTAAAGGGACGACCTTACAAAGGTGAAGAGAAGTGTCCCATCTGTGAAGGGGAGCTTCTGATTCGCTACTCTACTCGGGGTGCCTTTCTCGGGTGTGCTAACTACCCCGAGTGCAAAGGGATTCTTTCGATGCCGGGAGAGGGGGAAGAGGAGCTTCCCGCGGAGAAGATGGACTGTCCGAGTTGCGGAAAACAGATGATCGCTAAAACCTCTCGCTACGGAGATCGGTTTCTTGCGTGTACTGGCTATCCAGAGTGTAAGACGACGCGACAAATCGATGCAGAGGGTAAAATCGTCGAACTCCCCGAGATCGACCGAGACTGTGATCTCTGTGGAAAACCGATGGTTATCAAGAGAAGCCGGCGAGGTATGTTTTTAGGTTGTAGCGGATACCCCGAATGCAAGAACACCTTGGCTCTCAGTAAAGAGGGCAAGGTGATCGAAGTCCCAAAGCTAAAAGAAAAAATTGATTGTGAGAAGTGCGGTTCTGAGATGGCGGTTAAAATGGGGCCTCGTGGTCCTTTCCTCGCCTGTACCGCCTATCCTAAGTGTCGAAATTCTAAGCCGTTGCCAAAAGAGGTGCAATCGAATGAAAAATAGTTGGTCATTCAACGATGATGATGAGAATGGATCAAAGAGACAGCGACGGCAGGGAAACCCTAAGAATAACTTTAATCACGTTATCATTATCTTAGCCGTTCTTGGACTCTCTCTTCTCTTTATTAATAACTTCTCCGCCAAGGATCAGACTCAGCCGATTAAGTTTAGTGAGTTTCGAGATAAGGTGAGTTCGGGGGAGATTAAAGAGGTTCGCCTTAAGAGCGACGCCTACTTCGGTTACATCGAAAAAGGGACGATCGAGCAAGGGGATAATCGCTCGCTTCCGAAGATGAATTTTTTGGCCTCTCCCACGACGACCGAAGAGACTCCCCCCCCCCTCGTCTATGAGACGGTTCCCGTCAACGATCCCTCCTTTATTCCTCTCCTCGAAGAGAACGACGTCTCCTACTTTGCCGAGATTGAGAAGAGAAACTACTTCTGGGATATGGTGTTGGTCTGGGTGATTCCCCTCTTCTTTATCTTTTTTATTATGCGCCTCGTTTCAAAGCGAATGATGGGTGGATCGAGCGTCATGGGGTTCGGTCAAAATAAATCAAAGATCGCCTCAGAGGTCGATATCAAGACCCGTTTTACAGATGTGGCGGGGTGTAATGAGGCGAAAGAGGAGTTGGTAGAGGTCGTTGATTTCTTAAAATTTCCGAAAAAATATAGCCAGATCGGAGGAAAGATCCCTAAGGGAGTCCTTCTTGTCGGCCCTCCTGGAACGGGAAAGACGCTCATCTCGCGAGCCATTGCGGGAGAGGCGGGGGTTACCTTCTTTAAAATGAGTGGGGCGGAGTTTGTCGAGATGTTCGTCGGGGTAGGTGCCGCCCGAGTCCGTGATCTCTTTAAGCAGGCGCGCGAGAAGGCACCCTGTATCGTCTTTATCGATGAACTCGATGCGATTGGCAAGAGCCGTGCCTCCAGTCTCTCAACAAACGATGAGAGGGAGCAGACGCTCAATCAACTCTTAGTCGAGATGGATGGTTTTGATGCGACCTCTGGTGTGATTGTTTTGGCGGCGACGAACCGACCCGAGGTGTTAGACGCAGCACTCTTAAGACCTGGGCGTTTTGATAGACAGGTTCTTATCGATCGTCCCGACGTTCTTGGACGGGAAATGATCTTAAGAATCCACGCCAAAGGGGTTAAGCTGGGATCGGATGTCGATCTGGAAAAAATAGCGAAGGCGACGACCGGTTTTGTCGGAGCTGATTTAGCAAATATAGTCAATGAGGCCGCTATTTTGGCGGTGAGAATGGGTCGGAAATCTGTGCGGATGGAAGATCTCTACGAGGCGATTGAGAAGACGCAGATAGGTCTTAAGAAAAAGAGCCGTCTCTTGAACCCAAAAGAGCGTGAAATAGTCGCTTTCCACGAGGTTGGTCACGCTCTGACGGCGGCCTTTACCCCCGATGCGCATCCGGTTCAACGGATCACTATCGTTCCACGGGGAATTAGTGCTCTGGGGTACACCCTAACAAGCCCCCCCGAAGATAGAGGACTGAAGTCCGAGCACGAGTTGATCGGAGAGGTTGACGTCTTCATGGGAGGACGAGCCGCTGAGCAGATTATCTATGGAACGGTGACGACGGGGGCGTGGGGGGATATCGATCGAGCCACGGCGATTGTACGTGATATGTACACCATCTACGGGCTGAGTAAGAAGTTCTATAACACGGCCCTCGTTAAAACGAATCAGAGCTTTTTAGAGGGGGGAGGACGACAAAAAGAGTACTCCGAAGAGACGCAAAACTATCTCGATAATGAGATCGGCTCTTTCCTCAAGCAGCGCACAGAGTACGTCTTAGCCCTTTTAACCAAGCACGAGGAGTTGCTTAAAAAGATAACAAGCTATATTTTGACGGTAGAAGATCTAGAAGGCGATAAATTTCTAAAAATGATCGAAGAGGATCCCGCTGGAAAAGAGGAGTTAGAAAAGAAGCGAACGGCTGATAAGGCGGACGTTTTGGCAACGGATCTAGGTAGAAAGAGTGCCGAGAAGAGAAATAAGGCGATTATCAAGAAGATGAATGCGGAGAATAAGCCGAAAAAGAAAAAGACAGCGTCGGCTGAAGGCTCGGACGAAAAAGCGGGAACAAAGAAGTTGTCTGGAGAGACGCCCTCGATTGAGAGTCTTAAAGAGATGAATAAAACGACAAAAAATCTCGAAGATTCCACCGAGAAATCGGATAGCTTGGAAGATGGTTCAGAGGGTGATTTGAAGGATGGTTTGGAGACAAAAAAAGAACCAACCCTAGACACCCCCGAAAAAAAGCGAGAAGAAAACCCGCAAGAGCAGAAAGAAACAGAGCAGAAAGTAAAATCAGAAGAGAGAGAAGATTAGATCGATTTTTCCCTTTTCCGAGAGATTAATGGACGAAACCTTGGAATAAAAACTGTTTTTATTGACAGAATGGAAAAAAGTGATTAAGTTAGGAAACCATATTCTTTTTGGAGGAGTATTAAAACTATGGCAGTACCAAAGAAAAAAACATCGAAGGCGAGAACACGGCGACGACGGAGTATAAACATGAGGCAATCTTTGCCTACTGTTCACTCTTGTCCTTCCTGTGGGAATGAAGTTCTCAGGCACCGTGTCTGCCCTAAGTGTGGTAATTATCGCTCAATGGATGTATTGGGCTTAGAGTAAGTCGTTTTTTAGAGGGAGATTTCTTGGAATGGATGAATTGTTTGAACAATTAAAGCAGATTGTGGTAGAGAAATTAGAAGTAGAAGAATCAAAGGTGACGTTGGAAGCGAACTTACGTGACGATCTGGGAGCTGATAGCCTCGATACGTACGAACTTCTCTACGCAATTGATTCAGAGATGGGAGTTTCGGTTCCCGATGAAAAAGCGGCAACTTTTGAGACGGTGGGCGATGCCTACAACTACATCAAAGCTGAAAAAGGGGCGTAATACCCTACTAAACGAAATGGCGGATCTTCCTTCCCTCTCCTCGGAGAGAGAGGAGAGAGTTAAGTCGTTTGTGGAAAGTCTCGGATTTTCTGCTAAAAACCTTCTTTTGTGGAACCTTTCGTTTTCTCATCGCTCCTATTCCAATGAGTACGGGATGGGCGGTGTCTCAAATGAAAAGCTAGAATTTCTGGGTGACTCCGTTTTAGGTTTTATCGTCGTCTGTGAGCTTTTCTCTCGATTTCCAGATCGAAGTGAGGGTGACCTTACCAAGGTGAAGTCGAGAATTGTTAGTGAGCCTGTTTTGGCCGAAGTTGCGGTTCGAATTGGGCTACCTAGTCTACTTCTGTTGGGAAAAGGAGAACGGACGACGGGGGGTGAACATAAAACCTCACTTCAGGCCGATTCTTTGGAGGCTCTCATCGGAGTCATCTATCTTGAGGTTGGATTGGAAGAGGCGAAACAGTTCGTTCTTTCGCACTGGCAACGGTATTTTAAAACGGCTTTTTCCGACCCGAATTCACTCTTAGCGGCTGACTTTAAGAGTCGGTTGCAGGTTTTTTCCCAGAAAAATCGGGGATGTGTTCCTCACTACGAAGTGCTAAAACAAGAGGGGCCGGAACACCGAGCCCATTTCTTCGTAAACGTCTCTTTAGAGGGGACTGTTTTAGGCGAAGGAGATGGGTCTAGTAGGAAAGAGGCCGAACAGCAGGCCGCCCAAAGAGCACTCGTCTCTCTGGGACACTCCTCTGAAAATCCTGAGATTTTTTAGGGTGTTCTAAAGAATCTCTCAAACTCAATCTATCGTTTTTAGAAAACACATACATGAAAATGATTGATGAATTGCTCGAACGCAGGCAACGAAAATCTTCGTAAGAGGTGCCTGTTGATAAAACTCTACCCTAGATAGATGAGGCGTTTCTTGAGGGGAAAAGAGAGTCGCAAGCTAAATTTTCCGGAGAGACTTTTTTTGTACTCTCTTTTTTTCGATAAATCGCCAAGTTTCCATTTTTTATCCGAAATTTTCGCTCCTAGTTGTTCCCTTTATAGTAAGGCGACGGGAGGCGAGAGAGATTGGGTTACGACTGAAAATGAAACTTCCAGGGGCGATAAAGTGTGATACGTGATTTATGATGAAGTTTACAGATTTTTCTTTTAGTCCAAATATTCTCGAGGGGATTAAAGAGATAGGGTACGTTGATTGTACCGCCGTGCAAGAAGAGACGTTTAAAATAACCGAAGATGGGCGAGACATTATCGCTCAGTCTCAGACGGGAACGGGAAAGACAGCCGCCTTCCTTTTGGCTAGTTACTATCTTAAAGAGAGGGATGATTTTTTTAAGGAACGTCCCGTTGTTATCTTGGTTCCGACCCGTGAACTCTGCGACCAGATAGCGATTGAGGCTGAACAGTTGGGTACTAAAATGAACTACAAGGTGGCGACGATTTACGGGGGAATGCCCTACGAGCCACAGAAGAAGAAGATTCAAGAGGGTATCGATTACTTAGTTGGAACCCCTGGACGTATTCTTGATTTTATCGAGCAGGGAGTGTTGGATCTCGGACAGACTGGGATTCTCATTTTAGACGAAGCTGACCGAATGATCGACATGGGTTTCTTACCCGATATCCGTGAGATCATTTCAAAGATGCCCCCCCCCCAAGAGCGTAAAACCTATCTCTACAGTGCGACTTTAAATAGCCGTGTGGGAAATTTCGCTTGGGAGTTTATGAACGATCCAGCTGAGATTTTAATCAATCCAGAAGAGATGACGGTGACGAAGGTGGAGCAAGAGCTCTACCACATAGAGAGTAGTGCAAAATTCTCCTACCTACTCGGTCTCTTGGGCCAACAAAATCCCGAGAGAACGATTATCTTTCTGAATACGAAACGGGCTGGTTTTATCCTTTATGAAAAATTGGAGCGACACGGATACCCCGCCGAGTATTTGAATAGTGATCAGCCACAGCACAAGCGGTTACAGATTGTAAATGCGTTTAAGTCTGGAAAAATTCCAATCTTAGTGGCGACAGACGTAGCGGCACGGGGTCTTCACGTAGAAGATATCTCTCTGGTACTGAATTACGACGTTCCAAATAATGCAGAAAATTACGTTCACCGAATCGGTCGAACTGCGAGAGCGGGAAAGAGCGGGAAGACGATTACCTTTGCGTGTGAAAATTTTGTCTACCACCTCCCTGAAATCGAGCGACTGATCGGAATGAAGATCCCCTCTTTTCCCATCGATGAAACTCTTCTTCTTCCCGAGAAGAGAAGGGAGAGAGAGTTCGACTCAAGAGGTGAGCGAGATCCCGGCCCTAGAAGGAGTCGAGAGGGAGGTTCTCCCAGAAGAGAGCGAGATCCTGGACCTAGGAGAGATCGAGAGGGTCGATCTTCTCGATCTAGAAGTGGTGGTAAACCGCAGAGTTCGGAGCATCGATTTAAAGAGAAGGCGAGAAATACGCAGAGTCAGATCAATGATCTAATCTCTAGTTCTGAGGGTAGTGGATTTGATAGTGGCAACTCAAGACGTGGTGGTTCAGAGGGTGAGAGAGAGGTTCCTTTTTCACCGAGAAAGCCTAGATCTAAAGAGGATAGATTTGAGCGGAAAAAATCTTTGACGCCTGAGAGTAGTGAGCAGGAGAGACTTGATTACTACTCAAAAAAGTATGATGAGAATTTTAATGAGATTCTTGCTTTTAAGAGTTCTCTCTCCTCATCGACGTAGTGTTCTCTCTTTAGTTTAGACGTTCGAGAGTATTTGTGTGAGAAGAGGGATTCTTGACAGACTTCTTAGGCGGATCTTTTGGTAGGAGAAACGGTTGTGAGAAGAAAAGAAAAGAGTGAAAAGCGGGAGGAGAAATCTAGCGAAGCTCTTCCCGTAGAGTCCTCTGGCAAAACAGAGAAAACAAAAAAAGCAAAGAAATTAGAGGGCACTGGTACAGCGAAGAAAAGAGATACCCCCCCTAAAAAAAAGAAGAAGGTGACGAAAAAGAGTCGTGGATGGCAGAAGACGATCGCCTTCTTTCTGGTCGTGGGCTTCTTTGGATACGCTCTCTATTCGGCACGATTTTACAACAAAAAACTAAATGAGTACACGATCATGGTGACGGAGACCAATGGAGTCCTTCCGCAGGCCTACGAGCCAGAGCAGCAGTACTGGATTTGGCAGAAGATTATTCCCTATAACGTAACCCCTATTCACTACGTCTTAGAACCTCAGAGGATCGAGGTAGAACTCTCTAACGCTCTTCCCTCGGCGGAGCTCTACGAAAACATCGCTCAGACCTTCTTTAAGGATCAGTTTCGGCGACTGGGCGTGAGTTTTCAAGAGGGTTCGTCGCAAAATGACTCACAAAATAACTCGAAAAATGATGCTTTTGCCAAACCCTCTTTTCGCTACGAATTTAAGGTTCTAGTCCATTCTGTCATTCTTCCTGAAGTACTGGGTGAACTCTACCAAGAGGGGATTACCCCCGAAAAATTTCCAGAGTGGAGAAAGGCGGAAGGGGAGCGTATCCGAGGGGAGGTCTTGGAGAGTTTAGACGCCCTTCTTCCTAAGTTGGAGGGTGACTTGCCGTGGGATGAAGTAACGCAGCAAGTGAATCGTTCGTTGAATTTCTCTTTTATCACGAAGTTGACGCCTGTCTCCGTTAGTTATCCCGATCTTAAGTTGTATCAGATGATAAGAGATCTAGCTCTCGATCCAACCTCTTCGGGGGGTGGTTCCTCCCTCTCGAATATTCTCGCCTACCAAGAGTTGGGTTCCCTGCTTGAACGTTACCCCTCTCTCAACACTCCGCAAATCCTTGACTCCCTCTTACTAGATGTTAAAAAAGAGAGTGAGTAGTCAAAAGTCATTCGACTCAATCACTCGTGGATTTGAAGATTTACTCTCCATCTCCCACAGAGAGCTTGTTTCAAAAGAGAGCCGATTTTTTCATTTAAAACGAGCGCTTTCTCACTGGGGGGATCCACACCTAAAGGTCAAAACGATCCACGTTGTCGGCTCCAAAGGAAAGGGGACGACGACGAAGGCGATGGGGCTACTCTTGGAATCCAGAGGGTACAAAACGGGACTTTTCATGTCCCCCCACCTCTACGATTATCGAGAACGGATTCAACTCGCCTCCTCTTTTTTTGATGACGATCTCTACCGAGAGGGTATTCAGTCGATCCTCTCTTTTTTAAAAGAGGAGAAAATCCCCCTTCATTTTTTTGATACTCTCTTTCTTCTCGCCTCTCATCTCTTTGAGAAGAGTGGTTGTGATTACGCAGTCATCGAGGCGGGAGTTGGGGGAGGATTGGATAGTACCAATGTCATCTCGCCTGAGCTCTCTCTCATTACCTCTATTGAGTTGGAACACACTCAGATCCTAGGGAATACCCTCGTTGAAATTGCCGAGGAGAAGGCGGGAATTATAAAGAGGGGGGTGCCGACCGTTACGGTTAAGCAGTCAGGTGAGGTTTTTGAGATCTTTGAAGAGAGGGCGAGAGAGAGAGTCGCCCCGTTAAAAATCGTCGATGAACTGTGGAAGTTTCAAGTTACTGAGAAATTGGGAGAGGGGGATACCCTGACCTTTAAAGAGGAGAAGACCTTCCACGCAAATTTATCAAATGGTAGCCCCGCTCAGTTGGAGAATCTCTGCTTAGCGCTTGCTGGATATTCGCTCCTCTTCCCCTCAAACGCTCTCTCCGACGATCTAGCCGATGATCTGATTGACGATCTAGTTGACGATTGGGAGAGAGAGCTATCAGCTCTTGACGGATTTGTTCTCGCGGGAAGATTTGAGCGGATAGAAAAGGGGGGTGTGACGCATTTTCTCGACGTCTCACACACTCCCGCCTCCGTCGAGAATACAATTCAGCAGTTTCTTTTTTTTGAAGAGAGAGCACCCGTTGTTCTTTTTAGTTGTAAGAACGATAAAGAGGCACCGCTTTTACTCTCTCTCTTATGGAGAAGACTTCCCTCTGAGAAATCGATAATTATAACGGAGTATGAGAGGGGGAGTGCCTATCCGATCGAGAAGATACGAGAGGTTCTCGCCCGAGATTACCCCCAGATTTCTATCTCTTCGAATTCCTCGAATCTCTTGTTTGTGGAGGATGTATTAGAGGCTTATCGAGAGGGGTTGCGTTTGGCAGCCGCCGAGGATCGCCCCCTTCTTCTGCTGGGTTCTTTCTATCTCTTCTCAAAACTTCCTCTAGGGGATTTCTAAAAAAAGAGAGGTTTTGTCCATCAATGAACAGGGTTTCAGAATCGTATTGTGATTCTATAATTCCTCGATTCCAAAGGTTCCATACACTCGCTTGTGGTCGGCTAGCCTAGCATTGTATTCGTAGTTTATAGCTTCAGCTTTAATTG
>CAZATZ010000019.1:2250-14805 GCA_964488175.1 uncultured Spirochaetales bacterium | reverse complement strand
ATCGTTGTCAACCATATGGAGCCCGATCATTCAGGTTGGTTAGGCCCACTCAAGCACAAGACCTGCCCCAAGGCGCAGATCTACTGTTCACAGAAAGCAAAGCCTCTTGTTGAATCATTCTATGACATTAAAGACGATATCAACGTCGTTGGTGATGGAGATACACTGGATCTCGGAAAGGGACACGTTCTGACCTTTTACGAAGCTCCCAATGTACACTGGCCTGAGACGATGGTTACCTATCACGCAAGCTTAAAGATTCTTTTCCCTTGTGACGCCTTTGGTTCTCACGGACGTATCACCGATGCGGACTTTGATGATGAACTGAGTGCTGAGCATCTAGAGTATTTTGAGAGAAACACCTTGCGCTATTACGCAAATATCGTTGCGGCGTTCTCCCCCTTCGTTGTTAAAGCTGTCAACAAACTCGTCGGAGCAGGACTTGAGATCGGTATGATCTGCCCAGCTCACGGAATCGTCTGGCGAAAAGAGCCGATGAAGGTTATTCAGAAATTTTTGACACTAGCCTCCTACATGGAGGGGCCTGCCGAAGCTGAGATCACCTTGGTTTGGGCAAGTATGTATGGAAATACAAAGAAAGTTGTTAACGAGGTTATCAGAGGAATTCGTTCTCAAGATGTCCCCGTTCACGTCTTTCAAGTACCCCAAGACGATGTCGGTGATGTTCTTACTTACGCTTGGCGTTCAACTGGTATCGTTTTAGGAATGCCTACCTACGAGTATAAGTGTTTCCCACCAATGTCGTATCTTCTTGATGTCTTTAACCAAAAACGGGTTAGAAACCGAAAGGTTTTCCGATTTGGTTCCTTTGGATGGTCAGGAGGAGCTCAAAAAGAGATGGAGCGCCGAACCGAGGGACTCGGTTGGGACTTTATCGAACCACTTGAGTGGCAAGGAACTCCTAGTGAAGCTAACCAAAAATCAGGGTATGAGCGTGGTGTCGAGATCGCTAAAAAAGTTAAAGAGGCGGTCGCTGCGAAAAAATAAGGAAGGTCTCCTTCTGTGAAAAAGAAATTTGGAGCAGAGGGGTAGATATTCTGGACGTATGCTTTAAGAGAGGTACTTTTTGTACCTCTCTTTTTTTATGGAAAAATGTAGCCCCCCCTCTTCTTTCGATCCCTTTTTTCGCAAACTTCTTAGCGAAAAGTATTGTAAAATACGGGTAAAATCTTTAGTTTTTTGAGACTAAAGTACACTTTATTTAAGGAAATCAAAATAAAAAAAGGGGATTTCATGAAGAAAATCAAGGTCGCCTTTGTTTGTACAGGTAACATCTGTCGTTCACCTTTAGCGGAGTGCTACTTTCAAGAGAGAGTTCAAAAGAGAGAGTTAAGCTCAAGGATAACTCAAGACTCTTTCGGCTTACACGCATACCATGCGGGAGAATCCTGCGATCGCAGATCTCAAAAAGAGGCTCAAAAACACGCATTAAACATCACTCACCGAGCAAAACAGATCTCATTGAATGATATAAGAGAGTTTGATTATTTAATCGCGATGGATATCTCGCACCAAAGAGAGTTAAGTCGTATGTGCCAGAGAGCCAATTTGTCCCCCGAATCCAAAGTCTTTCTTCTACGTGATTTTGAACCGCTACCAGCAGACCAGGGAAAAGAGATCGATGATCCCTATTATGGAGGAGAGAGGGGATTTGAAGAGGCGTATGAGATTATCGAGCGGTGTACCGATCCCTTTATCGATTGGATATTAGAGAGAGAGTCTTAAACATGGTTACTTCTTGGTCGATCTACCCCTCCACTAAAAGAGAGTAGGCAAGACTCTTTGTGCACTCCCAATTTCCCAATAAAAAAAAGAGAGACGGGGTTTCTTTTTCCGCCGAATTCCCCCTCTTTGACTGCGTTTTTTTAAAAATGACTCGTTCTAATCTCTTAAAGGTGAATTTTAAAAGCTATTTATTACCTAATAAAGGAATTTTCATTTTCTATTCATTGAATTGTCATAAATTTTAACGAAACTTCCCTCCATAAGAGAATGAAGTGGGTAAAAGAGGGATTTGCCAATTATTTACCAATCAAAAGTGGAACTTTTAGAGAGAATAGTGCAACTCTTTTTAATAATAATTACTTTAACGATAATCGAAAATGAATAAAATTTGGCAAACCGTCACAGGAATCTTTCGAGATTGACTCTTTACTCGAGCAAAGCACTCATCTGCGGTTAAAACAGATACAGGGTTTTATTTGAGCGTAAGGGTCGATAAAAAAGGAAAAATGTAATGAAAGAAGATGTTATTCGTCTGAGAAAAAGACTCATCTCTTTTCTCTTTTGCGGCTTTATCTCAGGGGTTCTTTTTGGGCAAGGCAATCAACAGGAGAGTGCTAAAAATCTTGAGAAGCCCTCTGTTACGACGGGCTTAGAAGAGCCAACTTCTGACAAATCAGTACCCTTGAAGCTCTCGCTCGAAAAATCTCTTGAAATCGCCTTGGAAAAAAATCTCGGGGTGCGGGCTGAGGCGGAGTTGCTAAAGAGCAAAAAGCGAAGTTCTAATAACTCTTGGAACCTCTTTTTCCCCTCTGTTTCTACGAGTTTTGGCCTAAGTTATACGAAGCCAGGTACGGAACCGACTCTCGCACCGGGGATCAGCCGAGAACCTTGGACGTACTCTTACGGTGTCACGGGTAGCCTTCCCCTCAACTTCGCTCTCTATCCGCAGGTTAAAAATTTAAAATTGGCCTATTTAAACGGGACTCTCTCCTACGACGATGTCGTGTTAAAGCTCCGCCAAACTCTTACGACGTCCTACAATACTCTTCTCAGTCAGAGGGCGAACTTAGAACTTCTTCGACTGAACCTAAAGGCCTCTTTCGATCGATACAATCAATCAAAACTCAATTTTAAAAATGGGCTAGCCTCAGAGTTAACGATGCTACAAGCTCAGGTGAA
The DNA here is from genome assembly GCA_964488175.1 of uncultured Spirochaetales bacterium. Lineage (GTDB taxonomy): Bacteria > Spirochaetota > Spirochaetia > SP-2023 > CAYRNA01 > CAZATZ01. The sequence continues at coordinate 11,880 of CAZATZ010000019.1, read as the reverse complement.
CTACGAACTTTTAAGACCCCAACTCGCCGACGCCGAGACCTTGTACGCTAACAATATACTCCTCTTTAAAAATAGTTTGCAAATTCCCCTTGTTCAGGAGATTGAGCTGACTGATGATCTATCGATAACTCCGTATAAATTTGATCCTAGGGAGTTGATCTCTACCTTTCTGGTTAATAACATCTCTCTGCAACAGTCCGATATAAATATTCGAACCTTAAAGGGAAATCGTTTAGCCCTCATCGGTCGAAATTACACCCCCTCTTTCACGTTTTCGGCGGGATACAACATGAACTCTCCTAACACGAGTTCGAGTACGACGTGGTCAAATACGGGGAGTTTTTCTCTGGGTATCAGTATGCCACTCGATCCGCTCATTCCCTTTTCGGCGAAGAATGTCGATCTGATGAACATGGAGAATACGATTAAAAATGCTCAGATAAACCGAGAGAATTTATACGACTCTCTCGTCACTCAGGTCGTCAATATTATCATGCGAATGGAGACGGCGTTGACAAACGTCCAAGTCGCCGAGTTGCAGGTCTCTGTGGCTGAGAAGTCGTACGAGCTAACCAACCAAGCCTACCTTAACGGATTACAGGAGTTACTTGATGTACAAGATTCCCAGAATCAGTACCTACAAACAGCTCAAAACAGACTTACACAGAACTTAAACTACTTAAATACTTTGGCAGAATTAGAAACCATCCTGAATACCCCCACTCAAAAAATAGCGGAATTTGAATCGCAACAGCAAATAAAAAATAAGGAATAAAAAGATGTTCAAACAACAGGTAAGTATCAACCGAAAAAGATTTTTCTCTCTTATACTCCTTACTCTCTCTTCTCTTCTCTTTTTTGGGTGTAAAAAGGATGATAGTGCGGGGACAGCAGAGGCGGGAAGTGATAAGAGTAAAGATACAAGCTCTGAACGCGTCTTTGCCGTAGTCACAGAGCCGTTTAGAAAAGGCTCTCTGACCGACTATATTAAGCTTGACGGAAATATATTCTCCACCGCTGAGGTTCAAGTTTTTGCCGATGTCGCTGGGAAAATCGTTCGACAGAACGTCCGAGTGGGAGACAAGGTATCCAAAGGAACGATCGTCGCTCGCGTTGATCCCTCTAAGCCGGGGTTAAATTATAGCTCAAACCCAGTTCGTTCTTCAATCTCTGGGACGATTACCGCCGTCCCCAACGACTTGGGAGCCTTTGTTTCGACACAGACCTCAATCGTCACCGTGGGGGATTTAAATCAGCTCAAAATCGAGGCGTACGTTCCCGAACAGTATACCTCCTATATCCGCAAAGGTTTAACCGCAGAACTCTCCTTGATAGCGTATCCGGGAAAGACCTTCACAACGACCATCGATGAGTTCTCTCCCGTTCTCTCACAGACGACGAGAACCATGCGTATTGAGTTAATCTTGGATAAAGCGTCCAAAGAGTACGCCCGTGTTGGGATGTTTGGCTCTTTAAAGCTCGCTTTGAAGACGAAAGACGACGTCTTTCTTGTCTCCAGTTCCTCGGTCGTCATTCGACAGAACCAGACCTATCTCTTTGTCGTCGAGGGGGAGGCTCCCGCCGATTCACAAGAGGCGGTAGGGGAGGAGAAGGGGTTCTTTTCTCGCTTTAAGAAAAAGAAGTCCGACGAGAAAACGACGGAGACACTCCCCCCTAAAAAGGTCTACCTCGTCTCAAAAATCCCTGTGCGAATAGGTCTTGAGATTGATGATATGAGTGAAATCGTTGCCACGGGTGCGCAAGCCCTCTCCACCATCAATAGTGGTTCTGAGACGTCTCAAGAGAAGGGAACCGCAAGTGGAGAGATAAGATTAGAAGAGGGGGATAGAATTGTGGCCCAAGGACAATCTCTTTTGGATGATGGGTCCAAGGTTCTTCTCCTTGACACTAACTAATCAAATCAAGGTTTAAGAGATGAATTTCCCCGCCTCAGAAAGAGAAGATTTTCGACCTAATCTATTGAGAGAGTCATTATGAGTATTACAAAGCGAATCGTTCATCGACCGACTTCTATTCTGGTAATCACAAATCTGATCCTCGGAATCGGTCTCTACTTCGTTGTAGGGCTTGGGATTCCTATCGATCTCTATCCCGATTTTACCGCTCCTGTTATTATTGTCTCGACGACGTATAACGGGGCTGGACCTAGAGACGTTGAAGAGAGTCTCACAAAGGTTCTCGAGGCGCAGTTAATCAGTGTCTCAGATCTAGAGAAGCTGACCTCTACCTCTTCAGAGGGTAGCTCTCAGATCACATTGAGCTTTAAGTGGGGTCTCGATCTCAATGAGGCGACCAATGAAGTAAGGGATAAGCTGGGACTGGTTAAAGATTTCTTACCAGAGGGAGCCGATGCCTCGGTCATCTTTAAATTTAATCCCTCCATCATTCCTATTACCTATTTGGGAGTCAGTAGTGAACGGACGCCCGAAGAGTTGCGCAAGTACGTCTCAGACAACGTGAACTCTAAGATCCAGCAGATAGCGGGGGTATCAACAACCTCTGTTATCGGAGGACGAACCCAGACCGTACGAGTCGACGTCGATCTCAACCGTCTCAATGCGTACAACTTAACCCTCTCTGAGGTACAACAAGCTATCATCGCACAGAATAGACAGGTCGGTGCGGGAGATGTCGTCGAAGGACGGGTCAAGTATCTTATCCGAACAACGGGAGAGTTCTCCTCGGTTGAGGATATCAAACAATCGGTTATCTCTCTCCAGTCGTTCAGTAGTATCTCATCTGGTAATTCTAACGGAAACGTTATTCGCTTACGCGATATCGCAACGGTTTACGACGGATACAAAGCCCAAGAGAAGAGTACACTCGCCTACCTTAATGGTAAACCTGGAGTCTATATCGCGGTTCAAAAACAGACGGGAACGAACACCGTTGCCGTCGCCCAGGCGATCACAAAAGAGTTGGTAAAGATCAACGAGGAACTCCCCGATGATATAAAACTCTTTGCGATTGTCGATACCTCTTTAACCATTCAGGCGACTGTAAAATCCGCGATTAGCTCTGGTTGGCAAGGAGCCATCTTGGCGATGCTTATCCTCTTTCTTTTTCTAAGAAACGTCAAAAGCACCCTGATTATCGGTATCTCTATCCCCCTCTCAGTTCTCGTTACGATGCTGGCGATGTACTTTTTAGGCTTAACCTTAAACATCATGTCTTTGACTGGGATCATCCTAGGAATCGGAATGATTGTCGACTCCTCAATCGTCGTCCTTGAAAATATCTATCGATACCTAGAGAGAGGAACCAAACTTCTTCCCGCGACGATGCTGGGAACTCAAGAGATGATCGGAGCTATTTCCTCCTCAACTATCACTACTATCTGCGTCTTCCTTCCTATTCTTCTGCTCAAAAATAAACTCGACTTTATCGGGATCATTATTAACGATGTCGCCATAACCGTAACCATCGCTCTTTTATGCTCACTTATCGTCGCTATCACCATTATTCCAGTTCTCGCCGGACACGTCTTTAAGCTAAAGCCCACAGAGAAAAAAGTACGGTATAAAAACAATAAAGAGGTTGTGCCCTTTTTAGATAAACTTGAAAAAAAATACGGTCACGCTATTGAATTCGCCCTACACCATCGAAAAGTAACCCTAACCGCGGCGTACTCTCTCTTTCTTCTGAGTTTTTTTGGTGCCTTCTTCGTCGGATTTGAGTTACTCCCTAAAACCCAAGAGCAGAATCTATCAGTCAGTATTAAGATGCCTCCAGGAACTCCTTACGCATCGACTCGCAGCGTTGTCGAACAGTTGGAGTACTACACAAGAGAGGAGGTAAAGGGGTATGAGAGTCTACTCTATTCGGTCGGAGGAGACGGATTTTTTGGAGGGGTAGATACGACGACGGGCGAAGTTCTTATCAACCTTCCCCCCTTTGAAGAGCAGATAGATCAAGCCGATGCAATTAAAGCTAAGCTAAGAAAACATTTTGACGAATTTCCTGGAGCCGAGATCTCCTTCGGTTCTGGGTTCGGACCTCCCACGGGTGGATCTCCCACTCCCATTGATATTTTACTCCGTTCGGATAACCTTGACAAATTGATCTCCACCTCAAACGCACTTCTCGAAATTATCCAAACCCACGTTCCTCGTGCGTTAGATCCAAAATCTGATCAAAATGATGGTCTTCCCGAGTTACAAGTAAGGATTGATCGACAACTCGCCTACAACTTGGGAGTCAACGTCTCAACGGTCGCCGTTGAGGTCGGTGCCAACATTGACGGAGTCACCGCCTCGCGTTACCGAGTCGATGGAGATGAGTACGATATCACCGTTCAACTGCAGAAGTCGGATAGAAAGACAATACGAGATCTCGATAATATCTTCGTCAAAAATAAATTTGGACAGAAAATTCCTCTCTCCAGCTTCGCGACTCCCATCAAATCAACGGGCCCAGTCTCCATCCGTAGAGAGAATCAGAGTCGAGCGATTCATATTACCGCCTCTCTGCCCCCCAAGGTTTCAGTCACCGAAGTTGTCAAAGAGATTGAAGTCGCCATGGCAACCTATCTCATCGCTGATGAAGATGTCATCATCTCCTTTGCTGGAGACTATGAAGATTTAATAACATACGCATTCTTGGGCATTGCGATCGTACTCATGTCTATCTCTCTCATCTTCGGTGTGATGGCGAGTCAGTTTGAGTCGTTCAAAGACCCCTTTATTATCATCTTAAGTGTCCCCTTGACCCTTATCGGGATCGTTTTCCTCTACGGTGTCTCAGGGGTGCCTTTTAGTGCCTTGACCGCAATTGGCTTCATCGTCCTTTCGGGAATCGTCGTCAATAACGGAATCGTCCTCGTCGATTATACCAACCTACTGAGGCGTCGAGGCTACCCTCTGCGTGAGGCGTGTATTGAGGCGGGAAAGAACCGTCTTCGTCCGATTTTAATGACGACGTTAACGACGATTTTGGGGATGATTCCTCTCGCCCTTACGAGGGCTCAGGGAAGCGAACTGACCCAAGCCATAGGGCAGACGGTTGTGGGGGGACTTACGGTGAGTTCCTTCCTAACACTCTTTGTCGTTCCTGTCTGGTACTACATCTTTAACAGAAAGAGCGAAAAAAGAGAGATTCGAGAAAAAGAGGAATTGAAAAAATCTTATAGGAATTCCTAAAATCTTAAGGGTGCTTTTAAACCAGAGAGGTTTCCAGAGTTTTAAAGGAAACCTCTTGGAGAGATTTTAACCGCTATCTTGGACGAAAATGAAGAGAGATCTGACATGTATAAAGTAGAGATATTTGCCAACCAATCCCTAGAGACAAACATCCTAGAATCCTTTGAAGCCAATGAAATCGGGAAACAATTTAGTCTTTTAAGAGGGATTAGTGGAAAAGGAAATAGTTTTCCAAAACAGGGAGACGCTGTTTGGCCAGAGGAGAACGTTCTCTATATTCTCTACTGTGAGAAAGAGGAGGCTCTTAAAATCAAAGAGCTGGTCTCTTTTTTGAAGAGAGATTTTAAAAAAGAGGGAATCAAATTTTTTGCCTACCAAGTAGATCTCCTTTGAAACGCTTTTTCAAAAATGAGAGATACTCTTAGATACTCCATTCTCCAATCGTTCTTCTAGGGATTCGCTAAGGATTCGTCAAGAGATCGGGGGTGAAAAGTGCCATTTCGTTGACAAATTTTTGTGAAAAAGTCATACTAGCACACACCTCAGTTAGAGGGGATTTTCCCCTAAGCAAGAGATCTTAAGGAGTTATTTTTTTGGCAAAAGAAGAAGCAATTGAAGTAGAAGGAGTGGTGAAAGAATCATTACCTAACGCTGTATTTCGCGTCGAATTGGATAACGGACATCTCGTTCTCGCCCACCTCTCAGGACGGATGCGTAAGTACTACATCCGTATTGTTCCTGGGGACAAGGTAAAAGTAGAACTATCTCCCTATGATTTATCTCGAGGCCGTATCATCTTTCGAGAACGATAAGGAGGTTCCCTCGTGCTCAACCAAATTCTCAAGTTTTCCCTTTTAAAAAGGCACTCCTCAAGGTTTCATTTTTGGGGGGGAGTCTTTTTTCTCTCTCTTCTCTCACTCTCCTGCCAAGCGACGGCCACCCTCACTCTCAAGGCTGATGACAAGAGTGGCAAACTCTCACTCTCTATCGAACCAAAAGCCTCTTTGCAGACGATGATAAATGACTACTCAGAGCTCTCTGGAGGGCAGATAGAGGATCTCTTTAACGAGGAAAAAATGAAGGCCGGACTTGAGACAAATGATCACTTTAGCTCGCCTTCAGTCTCAATTCAAAAAGGAGCTTCACCCTCTGATATTAAAAAAATCTCTCTCACGGCGGGAGTGGTAGATTTAAACCGCCTCTCTGACCAGCAAGAGGGGACTCCCTTCTTTATACAGAGAAAGAGAGGTGACGGTAAGAGAGAGGTCTTAATCCGATTAAATCAGGAAAATTTAAAAGAGCTGAACGGACTCTCTCCCGATATGCAAAACCCTTTGTTAGACGTCTTAGGCCCTATCAATAACGCTGGACTTCCCGAAGAAGAGTACGACGAGCTGGTTCGCTACACCCTCGAGGATAAGGGACTCACTGATCTCAATAACTCCTCTTTGATACTCAATATTGTCACCCCCTCCGATATCCAAACGGTTTCGGGTGGTAAAAAGACCCAGAACAGAACGGCTAGGTTCTCCATTCCACTCAAAGAGGTGATTCTCCTTAACAATCCCATCCAGTGGCAAGTCGTCTATTAAGTAGTAGGTGAGAGAGCGTCTATTAGATTCAGGGTACCTTCATATAAATGGTAGAAATCCAATGACAAAACTAATGGCAAAACGATAATGGCGAAGTATAAAATTCGAGGCGGACGACCCATCGGAGGGAAGCTCGTCGCAAGTGGTAACAAAAATAGTGCGTTGCCCTGTCTCGTTGCGACTCTCCTCACCGACGAACCCGTCACTCTCTCCAACGTTCCCGATATCGAAGATGTTCGTGTTCTTCTCTCCCTGTTAGAAAAAATCGGCAGTCGTATCAAAAGAGTCGATAAAGAGACGTACCAGATTCAGACTGGCGATCTCCGCTCTACCGATCTCGATAGTGAAGCTTGCGCTTCGATTAGAGCCTCTATTCTCTTAATAGGCCCTCTTCTCGCTCGCACAGGCTCCGTCTCTCTTCCTCCTCCGGGGGGAGATATTATCGGTAGGCGTAGGATCGATACCCATATTCTCGCGATGGAGGGGTTGCAAGCGACCTTTACGATGGATGAGAGACTCCATTTTCAAGCGAAGGGTTCTCTTCAAGGCGGAGATCTCTTCTTAGACGAGGCCTCTGTCACGGGAACAGAGAATGCGATTATGGCGGCCACGTTAGCCAGAGGAACGACCACCATTTTTAATGCGGCGTGTGAACCGCACGTTCAAGATCTCTGCGTCCTGCTCAACCGTATGGGAGCCAAGATCTCGGGAGTCGGCTCCAATCTTTTAACGATCGTCGGCCAGAAGCGTCTCGGTGGAGCTGAATTCCGCATCGGATTTGACTTCATGGAGGCGGTCTCCTACCTCTCTCTCTCCGCCATTACGGGGGGGGAGTTGGAGATCTCAAACATCATTCCTCAACAGCTGAGAATGTCTCTTTTAACCTATCAAAAAATGGGTATCACGTGGGAGTACGCGGGAGATACCCTCTACTTACGAGACAACCAGAAACTCTCCATCCACAAAGATATCGGAGATACCATGCCGGTGATTGCCGATGCCCCTTGGCCAGGATTCCCCCCCGATGTGGCCAGTATCGCTATCGTTACTGCGACACAGTGTCGAGGTGTCGTGATGGTTCACGAGAAGTTGTTTGAATCTCGGCTATTCTTTGTGGATAAACTCATCGCCATGGGAGCGAATATCGTCCTCTGTGATCCCCACCGTGTCGTCATTAACGGAGGGGCGCAACTGAGAGGAACGACCCTCGTCTCCCCCGATGTCCGAGCGGGAATGGCTCTCGTGATCGCCGCTCTCTGCGCGCAGGGTGAGAGTCTCATCGCCAACGTCTACCAAGTTGAGAGAGGGTACGCCGATCTCGTTCAAAAAATGCAGAGTTTAGGGGCTGATATCGAGCGAATCGAGTCACCTCAAAGCTAGGGTTATCTCTAATAGAGACCTCTCCATTCCCCCCCAAAAGAGTATTTCTGAAACCCTTTTAGAGATTCTCGTATATTTCACAGAGCGAAAAGAGGAGAGGTCATGGGGCAAATGAGCCAGTATCGTGTCGAATCTCCCTCATCTCCCTCATCTCTTAATCGGGGATGTGTCATCAAACTCTCACAGAGCGCCCTCGAGCAAAATCTATCTCTCTATCAAAAAGAGAACCCACAGTCCCAACTCTTAATCTCGATAAAGGCGAACGGTTACGGACACGGTCTCCCTCAGATTTTAACGATGCTACAACACGCGAGAGAGAGTACCTCTTCTCCTATATCTTACCCTATCTCGGGGTATATGGCGGCGACGTTTGAAGAGGTCTGGATGATTCGCCACCACCAGAGTACTAGTCGTGAGTTGCGAGTTCTCCTCGTCGGTCCGATTCACGACGACGAATTAGAAGAGATTACGACGCTCCCCCTCGACTCCTCGATAGAACTATTCGTCTACTCACAAGAGAGTCTGAGACGGATTTTAAGCGTAGCTAAAGCGAGATCGTACCCCTTTCGCATCCACCTAAAAATCGATACAGGAATGGGACGACTCGGTTTTTTACCCGAAGAGATCCCCGAGATTCTCCCCGCTCTTTTGACGGAGAAGACGATTCAACTCTGTGGGATTGCGACTCACTTCGCCAACGCCAACAACTCCTCCGCTTCGATCCGTTGCCAAGAGCAGGTAGATCTCTTTCTTCAAACGCTCTCACCCTTTTTAGAGGAGCTAAACCAGAAGAAGATCTCTTTGCACGCAGCGAACTCGATGGGTCTCCTCCGTCGCTCGATTGTCCTACAGAGGGAGAGAGAGGGGACTCACATTCAATTAGATCGATTGGCACGAGTGGGATTGGGAGTCATGGGGTACGGATACGGCGAGGAGTCTCACAACCTAGCGCCGGTGATGCAGTTTTGCGGACGAGTCCATCAAATTAAGAAGATTCCTGCGGGAGAACCTCTCTCCTACGATCATATTTGGCGGTCAAAAAAACCGACGGCGGTAGCCATTTTAGGGGTAGGGTACGGCGATGGATACTCCGTCTCCTTGAGCAATCGAGGGGAGGTCTTGATCCGAGGAGAGCGCTACCCCGTCGTCGGAAAGGTCTGTATGGATCAGATGATTGTCGAGATCGGTCTAGGGAGCGATGTGCAGGTCTCAGACGAGGTGATCTTATGGGGAGAGAGGTTCTCTGAAGAGGAGACACAACTCGATTGGTTGAGTCAACGATGCGGACTCTCTACCTACTCTCTTCTCTGCGGAGTCACGGGACGGGTTCCCAGAATCGTCGTCTAAGGGTACCTCAAAGAAACTCCCTCTTTTTCTGCGAGAATCATTGCTAAAAATCGAAAAGTTCTCAAAATAAAAGTCAAGTTAAAAAAGGCATTTTTTCTTCTGTTTGAAAAAAAGTCTCTCTCTATCAATCGATAAAACTTTAGACTCTTCTT
>CAZATZ010000019.1:0-2150 GCA_964488175.1 uncultured Spirochaetales bacterium | reverse complement strand
TTAGGAAAAATCTTGTGGCCGATGTAGCAAATCAAGTCTCTCCGATGAATCGTGGCCTCAATCTATTTCGTCGGATTTTAAATAGTCCACGACAGAATGAGAGTCTCGTCATTCTAGGTGTCTTAGCGGTTGTCTTGATGATGATCGTTCCGATGCCGACGATACTACTCGATTTCTTTATGCTCGTCAATTTCATGTTGAGTATTATCATCATTCTTACCGTCATGTACACCTCCGATCCCCTCGAGTTTTCCGTCTTCCCCGTGATGTTGCTCGTGACAACCGTTTTCGGTCTTTCGCTCAATATCTCATCGACAAGGTTGATTCTTACCAAGGGGATCGACTTCAATGGAAAGGTCGTTCAGACCTTCGCCTCCTTTGTTGCTGGGGGGGCTGGTTCCTCCGCTCTGGTCGTCGGATTTATCATCTTTATTATCATTATTGCCGTTCAATTTATGGTCATCACGAAGGGATCAACGCGTATCTCCGAAGTCGCCGCCCGTTTCACTCTCGACGCCTTACCCGTTAAACAGATGGCGATCGACGCCGAGTTAAATTCTGGAGTGATTACCGAAGAGGAGGCGAAGAGGAAGAAGGAGCATCTCGATCGAACGAGTGAATTTTACGGTTCGATGGATGGTGCCAGTAAGTTTGTCTCAGGAAATGTTAAGGTCAGTATCTTCATTACCTTCATCAATATCGTTGGCGGTCTTATCGTTGGAGCGGGTATCAACGGAGAGCCGCTCCTCATGGCGATGTCGACGTACACCTCCTTGACGATTGGAGACGGTCTCGTCTCTCAGATACCAGCGCTTATGATCTCGGTCGCCACCGGTCTAGTTGTCGCCCGCGTCTCAAACGAGGGAAGTACGTTAGGCCGAGAGATCTCAGAGCAGTTTAACCGACAAGAGAAGGTCTACTGGATCACCGCCGGTTTTCTTCTCGCCCTCTCTTTTATTCCTGGATTTCCGTGGTATTTGATGGTTCCGATGTCTCTAGGTCTCGGATTCTTCGCCTACCGTGTCGGAGCTGGTCGAAGAATCCGAACTCAAGAAGATGAAAAAAAGAGCGAAGAAGAGGCGAATCTTCAAGCGAAAAAACGCGAAGAGGACTTCTCACCCGTTGTTCCCGTTCACCCCATCTCTTTAGAGGTTGGATACGGTTTGATACCACTCGTCGATCAAGAGAACGGGGCCGAATTGTTGGAGAGAATTACACGCATCCGAAAAGAGACGGCTCTCTCGCTCGGGTTGGTTGTCCCCCCGATTCGAATCATGGATAATATGCAATTAGGTCCGACCGAGTACTCGATTAAGATCAAGGAACAGGAGGTCGGAAAGGGCGCCATCCAGATGGGGAGCTACATGGCGATCAACGCGGGGGGAGTCCTAAACGAGTTGGAGGGAATAAAAACCGAAGATCCCGCCTTTGGATTGCCCGCTCTGTGGGTCGACGCCTCTCAGAGAGAGGTCGCCGAGAGAGAGGGGTACACCGTTGTCGATCCTCCGACGATCATCGCTACCCATCTAACAGAGGCTCTCAAAAATAACGCCGCTGAGATCTTAGGACGCCAAGAGGTTCAACAGATTGTCGATACCTTAAAGACCGAGTTTTCCGCCGTCGTCGATGAGGTCACAAAGAATTTCACAACCGGAGAGATTCAAAAAGTCTTGCAAGCTCTCTTGAGTGAACAGGTCTCTATTCGAAATATCGTCTCAATTTTAGAGTCGATGAGCGACTACAGTGCGATCTCAAAAGAGCGAGGTTTTCTCGTCGAAAAGGTTCGCCAAGGATTAAAACGACAACTCTCAACCCAGCACAGCAACGAGGAGAAAATGATGAGTGTTATCTCTCTTTCTCCCCAGCTTGAAGAGCAGATGGCGGACTCAAAAGTACAGACCGCCGACGGAGATATCGCCGTTCTAGAGCCAGAATATCGCCACACACTGGTCACGAAGTTGCAAGAGACGATGAGGGAGATGGAAAGCCAAGAGCACTACCAACCCGTCCTTCTCTGCAACGAGATCACACGCCCCCTTCTCAGTGGCATTCTCTCTCGAGATATCCCGACGCTCCCCGTTCTCTCCTTCAATGAAATCAGTAAGGAGACCCATATCCAAAGTTTCGGAGAAATCTCTCTTTAGGGGACC
>CAZATZ010000018.1:14242-15327 GCA_964488175.1 uncultured Spirochaetales bacterium | reverse complement strand
CACGGTGATTAATCCCGCTAACTCTGGCGATGGCACAGCCGAGGACTCTATTCATGAGGATCTTGCATAGAGAATTTTCACTCCCTGTTTAAACAGACTTAACTCCTCTTTTTTCTTGAGTTTTCCGAAGGCTCTCTCGATAAGTTTTTTGAGAGGTACGTTTGAATGAAAAGAGGTAAGAAGTCAAAGATTTTTCCCGTCAACTCACCCGTATAAAACGTATCGATTTGGCTAAAGACCACCTCTCAAAAGCTTTTTTCTCTCTGACTCGGTTTTTCTAAAAATTCAACCAGTTAAGAACTTTGCTGCGATTTACCTGCGCTAACTCTCTATCCTCGGGTTTTTCCGCCTCTCTGCTCAATTTAGAGTAGAGAGCCTCCGCCTCTTGTAGTCGATTGACGGCGGTGAGGGCTTGGGCTTTGGCAAACCGCGGTTTATCTTTGAATTCGGTGCTGCTAATCCACTTATCGATAATAGGGAGACTCTTTTGGGGGTTGTTGAGATACTGCGGGAGGTAGAGCGTCGCCAACCCCTCGTAGTAGTCGGCGTTCTGAGTGGGACTGTTCTTTATGGCGCGCATGTAGTGCGACTCCGCCTTTAAATAGAATCCCTTTTGGCTCTCGTCATCGACGGTGTTCTCTCCCAAAACGTGGTAGGCACTCGCCGCCTCTTCGTGTAAAACGGGGTTGGCGGGAAAGATCTCTAACGCCTTGGCGTAATTTTCCGCCGCCAAACCGTACATCTTGTAGTTCATGTATAAAATCCCCAGCAACTCGTACTGGTACGCCAATTTCTGATTCGCCGCAATTTCAATATTTATTTGCGTCTTATAAAAGGCGATTTTTTTCTCTAAGGCTCGGATATCATTCGGAGTCTCAAGATCTCCTACGTATTCAAAATCGGCGAGGCGTTTAGCCAGCTCTCGTTGATATTTGGGACGACAACCCAGAAGAGAGAGACTCAAGAGTCCCACCAAGACCACCAGTAAAGATCGTCGAAGAAAAAATCGGTTTAAAACAATTTCCGAGCGTATCGAAAAAAAATGATGGGCGGAGATCGCTCTCGCCTCTCTCTCTTTAAGTCGT
>CAZATZ010000018.1:0-14142 GCA_964488175.1 uncultured Spirochaetales bacterium | reverse complement strand
TGTTCTCGTCGAGATCGTCTTACGTTATCGACACCCAGAAGAACCAGCCCTGCCCAGATGCAGGCAAACGTCACCATCTTGTGGAGGGTCATCTCCTCTCCGTAGAGAAAAATAGCGAGTAAAAAAGTTGATGTGGGCGTTAAATACTGAGCGAACCCGACGATCGTCAGAGAGAGTCGATTGACACCAAAGGCGTAGAGAATCAGAGGAAAGGTCGTCATAAACCCAGCCAGAGAGAGAAGAAGAGCGCGCTCTGGTTCTTGAAGGGTAAAGTTTAAATCTCCCCGCCACCACCAGTATCCCAGCGCCGTTAAGGTAAGAGGGAGCAGAATGAGTACCTCCATAAAGAGTCCAATGACGGGGTCTATCTCTATCTTTTTACGAATCAATCCGTACAGGGCAAAACTAAAAGGAATCGCAAGAGAGATGACCGGCAACGAACCTAAAGAGATAATCTGGTATAAAACACCCACGCCGCTTAAAATCAGCGCGATTTTCTGCGTTCGATCGAGTCTCTCTTTTAAAAAAATCACTCCCAAGAAGACACTACAGATCGGATTGATAAAATACCCCAGACTACTCTCAATAATACGACCTGTACCGACCGCAAAGACGTAACAGAGCCAGTTGAGAAAGAGAAGGTGGGAGGAGGCGAAGAGAGCGAGCAGAACCTTTTTCTGAGAGAATACAGGAGCTAGGGTAGAGAGCTTTCTCGTCACAAGAAGAAAGAAAATCAGTAGAATAACCGACCAAAAAATCCGATGCGCCAGTATCTCCCACAGACCGGCAAAACCCACCGCCTTGTAGTAGAGAGGAGTCACACCCCAGAAGAGATACGCAATAATGACAGCGAGTAAGCCCTGTTTTTCAGAGTGGTTCATAAAAGAGATCTCTCAAGGTGTTTCTAGGATTAACTCCAACGCCAGTCGAGATCCGAGTGAAAAGTGAGAGGCAGAGAGATTAAAGAGGAACGAAATTCACGAATATCATCAATTCTTTTTTTAGGGAAGATGAGAGCCCCCTCTTTTTTTTTCCGAATTAGTAAAAAATACTCTTCGATCTCGTACACGGACTCAAAGAGTGTGTAGGGAAGTTTACTGATCTTATTCTTCGTAGCGAAAAAGAAAGTGTCGTTCTCCTGACGAAACTTCAACGGACTCTCTTCTGAGAGATCTTCCTCGAGGTAGTGCATATCGATGTAACGACGATAGTGCTTCGGGTAGTACCACCGAAGGAAAAGGGGGTAGAGGACGAGATGAAGAGCGAAGAGTAAGAGAGCACCAACGGTCAGAAAGAGGTTAAAACTCCTCTCCAAGGAGTGCGCCCAGAAAAGGACGAAAACGAGAAACAGAAGAAAAAGGAAGTGACTTTGGACTCTTCGGCGAACCTTCCCGCTCTTTTTAGATCGACGAAAGAGGTACCAAGTCAGCCGATCCTCTTTCGTTAGATAGTACTCAATATCCACTCTTTTACTGGGATCCTTGTCACGGCTCTGTGCAGAGGATTCTTCCGCATATTCGAGAGTATTTTCCATACGAGTACCCTTAATTATCCATAATCTCTCGGTGGATGGAGTGGAGGGAATTTTTATCCAGATGAGTGTAGATCTCGGTCGTCGAGATATCCGCGTGACCCAAGAGGGTTTGCACACTCCTCAAGTCGGCTCCGTTGCTCAAGAGGTGGGTCGCAAAACTGTGTCGGAGGGTGTGTAATTTCCCCTCGATGTTTGCGTCTACACACCACCGTTTAAAGTTTTTCCACGCCCCTTTACGGCTTAACGGCTCGCCTCTTCGATTCACAAAGAGATACCCGTGATTCTGTTCCGATTTTACTAAGAGGGGGCGCCCCTCATTCAGGTAACGAACCAACCAGTCGTTCGCCTCCTCTCCCATGGGAAGGAGACGCTCTTTCTTTCCCTTTCCAAGAACTTGAACCAACTGCTCCTCTAAAAAAAGATGAAAGAACTGGATCGAGAGAGCCTCACTAATTCTCAGACCGCAGCTATAGATCAGCTCTAAAAGGGCGCGATCTCTCAAGCCCAAAGGGGTTGAAACATCGACACTCTCAAGAAGTCTCTCCACCTCTTCTAGCTCAAAGAGAGAGGGAAAGACTCTCTCCCGACGTCCGGGACGTTCGAGTTTTTCTAGCGGATTTACCGCAATCTCCTCCTCCTTAACCAAGAAGAGAAAGAGACGGTTGAGGGCGCTATAGACCTTCGCCAGTGTTCTCACTGAGAGTTCACTACTTCGACTGCGAAACTCCATATACCCGATAATCTCGTGGGAACTCAGTGTATCGAGCAAGAGAGAACGCTCACAACAGTACTCCTTCAATCGCAACGCCTCTTCCCAGTAGAGAGTTATCGTCGCCTCACTAAGTCGTGATTCGATCAGAAGAGCTGTCTTATAGTTATTAAAGGGGGTTAACACGAGATTGCGACCGCTCGCTTAATTTCGCTAATCGGCTCTGTGTCTTTAATGGAGTAGATCTCTTTGACTCACTCTCAAAAATAATTTTTTCTTTTGAACTTCCGATATTGACCAACTGCACTCTCTCAGAAGAGTCTCTCTCCTGAAAATCGATCTCTTTTCCCGTCTCGTCAACAACGACGATATTTTTTGAAGTCATTTTTTCAATCACGAAGACTCTCCCTTGTTAAAAATATTGAGACACCAATAAACAATTCACATAGACCATTCACATAAACAATTCAAAAAAAATACCTCTAGGGTATCTCTAATCAAAAGAGGCTAGCTCTCCCAACGTCTGCTCTTGAGGGGTATCCAGAGAGGTAGCGACCTCTCTCGTTGAGACCTCTTTTTTCTTCTCCATCTCTTCTCGTACCTTCATGAACCGTTTTACCTGCTCTTTCTCTTCGATCTCTTGAGATCTGAGAAGACTCTCTCTCCCCTTGGCTGGATTCTCAAATCCAGTCGCAATAATCGTCACAAATAACTCTTCTCCAGCCTCTTCACAGGGAACAACCCCGCACTTAAGAATCGCATCTTCTGAGGCGATATCTTGAATAAGATGCATCGCATTCGTGAACTCTTTGATCCGAATATTCGCCCCTCTTAAGTTGACCAAGATTCCTTTCGCTTTCTGAATCGAGTGGTGGTTTAAAAGAGGGTGTTCTAAAGCACCTCGCATCGCATGAACGACGCGATCCCCACCCTCGGCTCGTCCCATTCCTAGAAGAGCGTTTCCTTGATTCTCCATGACCGCCTGAACATCAGCGAAGTCGATGTTCATCGTTCCCGTTGACAGAATAAGATCTGAGACCGAGCGAACCGCCGTCAAGAGAACCTCGTCGACCCTTTTAAAGGCGTCATCGAAGGACATATCCTCCTCCGCAATGTCGACGATTCGATCATTTTCAATCGTGATCATCGAATCGGCGTACTTTCGCAGACCCGCTAATCCCTCTTGAGCCCTCTTCATCTTCTCACGCCCCTCGAACTCAAAGGGAAGGGTGACAACCCCCACAACCAACTTTTTCATCT
This sequence comes from uncultured Spirochaetales bacterium, assembly GCA_964488175.1. GTDB lineage: Bacteria > Spirochaetota > Spirochaetia > SP-2023 > CAYRNA01 > CAZATZ01. The sequence goes on along the minus strand of CAZATZ010000018.1, from coordinate 10,639 downwards.
CTCGTGCGAGCTTGGCGATAAAGGGGGCGGCTCCCGTTCCCGTGCCTCCACCCATTCCCGCCATGATGAAGATCATATCGGCATCTTCTATCAAACCGATAAGCTCTTTTTTACTCTCTTCGGCGGCGAGCTGCCCCATTTCGGGACGACCGCCAGCTCCCTGCCCATGCGTCAGTTCGCTACCTAAAACAATTTTTTGATCCGCCTGTAACTTGCGTAAAACCTGAACATCGGTATTTATCGCAAGGCAATCGACCTCTCTGATACGCTCTTGAATCATTCGATTCACGCCATTATTCCCAGCGCCTCCGATGCCAAAAACCTTTATTTTAACCGCTGGTTGGCAGTCGAGACCTGTTCCATCTTGAATATCTAAGCCCATATGATTAAACCTCTTTCCTTTCTCGCTGTAATAATCCCTTATATAATCTCTTTTAAAATTCTTTTTAACCACTGAGGAAGTTCGATTTTTTCGATTTTCTCCGTGAGTAGATGAGTCGGTAATCGGGGAAGTAATCGATTTGAACCTCCCTCGCCCGACTTATCTTTCGATTTACCACCGCCTCTCTTCTTTGTTTTGAGTGAAGATTCTTTGATCGCAGCGCCCTTCTCTTCTCTCTCTTGTTTAGTGACGGACTCCCCCGCCCCTCTCTCTCGGCGTACCTGATGAACCAAACCAAAAATAGTGGGTTCTTCCGTCGGCGAGAACCCCTCTAAAATACCATCTCGCTCGACCTTGGCCTCGATGAAGTGGTACTCTCGATTGGCATCGACGTATCTCAGCCAGTCGCCAACCGCCCCTATTTTTGAACAGAGTCCCCCCAGAAAGATTCGAGAAATTTTTTGATCACCAATCTCTTTTACTAGATCCTCCATCACCAATTCAAATCGGTCTAAAACAACCTCTCTCACCACCTGTGAGATCTCCCCAAGAGGAATGCTCACCCTCTCTTCGGTCTCATTTGAGAGACTTTCAAAAGAGTACTCCTTCTCCTCTCTCTGAGATAACTCACAACTGCACAACCACTGAGGCATCTTTAAAACCGCTTCTTTTTCTAGATTCAACTGCGTTTGAAGCTCTTTAAAGAGAAAACTCAGCCCAAAATCGTAACTACGAACTAAGCGATTTCCGTCTGAAAACTGGAGGTAGGCGGTACTCGTACTCGTTCCCAGATCGAAACAGAGATTGTTTTGCTGCGACTCAAAAGAGCCAGCGATCGATAAGAAATTTATCATCGATCCACAGTAAATTTTTGAGAGAGAAAACCCCGTCTTCTCAACCATATCCCGTAACCGAGAAGCCCAAGACTCTTTGACGCCGATGATACTCGCCGACATCTCAACAAGCTCCTCCGCCTGTCGTCCGATGATATCGGAGACTTTCTCACTCAAGTCGAGCTTGAAAGAGAGGGGAAGACAGTCGATCGCTTCCAACTCCAATTTCCCAGGAAGTCTCATCGCCTCCTCAATAAATTCATCTCTGTCGACACTGGTAAAGAGGTGTTTCCCCGAGGAGAGACGCGCGTGGGTCTCTCGTGTCAAAGATCTAAACAGAGGGCCGTTAAGCGAGAGGTAGACCTCTTTAACGAGGGTAATTTCGGGGGCGTATCGGGCGGCATCGGTCAACAGAGAGCCGATCTCTCCGCTCATTGCACTCTCATCGATGACCCGTCCTTCACGAAAAAAACGGATGGGGCATCTCTTGTCCGCCACGATTTTTAACTCACCACCCTCCTCACAAAGAAGAAGAGAGGACATCATTGACCAGTTGATATCGAGGAGTAAGAAGTATTGACTCTCTCTACGCTCCATACAATCTTCTCTCCTTAATTCATCGTGGGCAAAAGAGTTCCTGCCCGTATCGTGCAATCTCTTATCGTGCGATCTCTTATTTCTACCTCTTAGAAATAGAGTGACTCCCTCAAGGGGTATCCTTAAAATGGAAACTTCAATAAATGCGAAAAAAGCGAGAGAGACTCTAAAAAAGAACGAAACATCACCCTTGTATTTTTAGAAAGATCTCACTAATCTAACCGAATGTATTCTCTATCCAATCCGCTGAAAAAGATCTCTCGAATCTTTTTTTTCTCTCTCTCTTTCGCCTTTCTCTCACCCCTCGCACCCCTCACCTCTCTCTTCGCTCAAGAGGGAGAGTGGGTAGACGTTCCAAAAAAGGGAAGCGATATCTATCTTGTCACCTTAGGCGCCGGCGATCTTATCTTTGAGTTGTGGGGCCATCAAGGCATACTCTTAGTCAACGCCGAGTACCCCGAGGGTGTTTTTTACGACTACGGAAACTTTGATTTTACGAGTGACAACTTTTTCCCCAATTTTCTACGAGGCAGGCTCTATTATTCGGGGAATAAGACAGGGGGGAGTCTCTCAGCAAGAAGATTACTCGAGTACTACCGAACGACCCTCAAGCGGAGTATCTATTTCGATAAACTCAACCTAACCACAGACGAGACGAAGCGTCTCATCCAGCTCTTAGAGAGGTCGGTTGCACCAGAGAATCGTGTCTACCTCTATCACGTCTACCTAAAAAACTGCGCCACGGTTCTGAGAGACATGCTCGATGTCATCACAAAGAGCCAATTTCAAGACGACAACAGCGAGATGACAGACCAGACGTTCCGCCGTCTCTTTCGGCAATCGACCTACCCCTCCGTCTTGTACGATCTCCTCCTCGACTTCATCCAAGGAAACAGTATCGATAGACCGATTTCACAGTGGGAGGCACTCTTTCTTCCCGAGATCTTACAAGAGAGAGTCGGGGATATTCAATTTACCAATAGCGAGGGGGAGGAAGTCCCCCTTATCTCAGAACACATCGTCTACTCTTCGCAGAGATATCTGCCCCAACACGAGAGTCCGAACAACTACGACGTCCCCGCCTTGATAGGGGGTCTTCTCTTAGCTCTCGCCTCTCTCTTCGCTTCCCTCTTCGCCTATCAAAAGCGGTGGGTTCGTCGAGTCTGGGGGTTGGTTCTCATTCCCCTCGTTGTCGTTACCACCTTAGTCGGAAGCGTGGGATTTTTTATGGCCTTCTTTTCAGACCACACCTACTCCCACTCCAACTTAAATATACTCCTGTTTAATCCCCTCGTTGCTCTCTTTATTCCAGCCTATTTGCGTCTCTGCAAAAGGGGAGAGTGGAGATCTTTCTGGGTAGGAAATCTCTTCGCAATCCTGTTTTTGATCGCTCTACTTCTCCACCTCTTTCCGCAAATTTATCAGCACCAGAGCCACTTTCTACTCTTCACAGGCCCAAGCTACCTTCTCTTCTGCGGTCCCGTCTATACGAGAGTTCGTCGATTACTCATGAAGACACTCTTCAAAGAGAAAAAAAGCCTCTAAAAACTCAGTCCTTGGATTTTTAGAGGCCCAAAAGAGGTGTTCTAAACTCATCATTTTTTAAGGGTGTCCTTACTACAATTTATCGTATAGATCTCGATTGACACTATGTTCGAGACTGAGCGAGTAATCCCTATTCACACCGTCGATCTTTTTTACCTGAGATTCGCTCAGCTCAAAATCGAATAGGCTGATGTTCTCTTTAATTCGCTCTTTAGATTGTGACTTAGGGATAGTGACAATCTGGTGTTGAACCATCCACCGCAGAATAACCTGCGCCTCGGTTCGTTTGACCTCTTGAGCCACACGGCGGATGACGGGATCAGCGAGTGGCTTCATCTCTTCGGTGACGTCCGACCAGCTCCCCGTTCCCAGAGGTGACCACGCCGTCACAGCGATTTTACGAGCTTCACAAAATTGGCGAAGTCCAGGTTGTGAGTAAAAGGGGTGAAGTTCGACCTGATTCATCATCAGAGGAAAATTTCCCTTCGCTTCTACCGCCTCAATGTGTCGCTGGGCGAAGTTACTCCCGCCAATCGCCCGTACGACCCCCTCTTCATAGAGTCGCTCTAACGCACGCCACGCCTCGAGAAAACTCTCTTTAATCGGCCAATGCACGAGGTAGAGATCGATCACATCGACCTTCAGCTCTTTTAAACTTCTTTCACACGCCTTCAACGTCTCGTCGTAGCCTAACTCGCTCTTCTGAACCTTCGTCGTGATAAAGAACTCCTCCCGAGAGAGACCGCTCTGCGAAATCGCTTCGGCGACATTGGACTCCGTGTTGTAGATTGTCGCCGTATCAAAATGGCGGTACCCAGCCTCTATCGCCTCCGTCATGACCTCCGTCACCATCGACGAACTCTCTTGAAATTCACCGATAGCCGCACAACCAAATCCCACGATCGGTATCTCTACTCCGTTGCTTAATTTTACCTTCTGCATCCTCTTCTCTCCTTTGATTAGTTTGGTGACTCTTCAGAACTCCCCTCCTGAAAGGTGACTTTATTGCTTCGCAAGTCGAGTTCTTCGGTCTCTATTCCCTCTTTTCGGATAAATTCTAAACTGACCAACGCCTCCTCAAGAAGCCTTGGATCCAGATCACGTTCTACCCTCACGGGAATATTCGTATCGCTAAAATAGAGCTTTGTTTCAACCGAAAACTCACCAGTGATCTCAATTTCCAACTCGGAGATCAGATCGTAGAGGGGACGGTAATCCTTTCTTAAAACGTAGAGATCTTTGATTAAAGGGAGTAAAATATGGGGGAGTTTCAACCCTCGTTGAAATCCAGCTACCGTAATATCGCCACTAAGTATGGGGAGATTCCAGTCCGCCACCTCCGCTCCCTGCAAGAACAAAACCCCCTCTTTATCAAAGACAAAGGGGATGATCTTCTCTGGACTCTCTTGAAACAAGATCGCCCCCACAGCCTCCGAAGGCGTGATATCAAAAAAGAGGGTGTCGGGAAATCGATAGAAAATCTCTATCGACTCTACCTGTGGTTGGCTTTTTAAATTCGCTTTCATCGTCTCAAGATCGAGACTTTTCAGTAAGTACGGCTTCTCCTCTAACTGCACAATTTGAAGAACTCTCGCCATCTGAAGAGGACTCTCCTCCGAGAGTTCAAACTGGGTAACGAGAGCCTTATTTCTAATATACAGCGTGGCGAAGAGATCGGCGAAGAAGAGAAGGAGAAAGAGAGAGACAATTAACTGAAAGAGACGAATCCAAAAAACGTCTCCTTTAAAAAATCGTTTGATGGAATTCACAAACTCTCCTCATCTTGATACTCATTTTTTGATACGCATTTTTTGAGAAACGACCTCTAAAGAGTTTTGAACTTACCCTCTAAAACCACCCTTTACGAGGTGGCTCTACCCCTCTTCTGCGGAGGAGAAGATAAACCGTTGAACCTCTTCCTCTTCTTCTTTTTTTCTCTTTGAAGAGCTCTGAAACTCTTCGCCGAAGAGAAGAGTCCGTAGCAGAGAAAATCCCAGAAGAGTCATCAGAAGAGAGCTACCTCCCGCCGAAAAGAGGGGAAGGGGGATTCCCGTGGTAGGAACGACTCCCGTCACCACGCCCAAGTTGATCAAGACCTGCAAGAGGTAGAGAAAGAGAACTCCTTGCCCAATGAGTTGGGGATACAACTCTCTTTTGACGATCAGCAGCGAGAAAATACGAAAGATAAAATATCCGTTCAAAAGAAAGTACGCAAGAACCCCGAAAAAGCCGAGTTCTTCACCGAGAACACCCATGATAAAGTCGGACTGAGCGACGGGAAGTCCGCCATTTTTTACCACGCCCTCTCCCAAGCCGACGCCTAGCCATCGTCCGCTATTCAACGCCCGATACGCCCCTTTTAGCTGGTATCCGACGTCTTCTTGTCGGAGAAATCCGTTAAAAAACTCCTCGACTCTCTTGAGGCGATACGGCTCACTCGCCACCATAAAAACCCCAACTGCCACCGAGATAAAGAGGATCAGAAAGAGATATCGCCGCTTTATCCCTGCGACGTAGAGGAGAAGAAGAGTCATGATAAAGAGGAAGAAGGTGGTAGAAAAATCGTTCTGCCCGTAGACGATAAGAAAGAGGGAGAGTATCAGAGCCAGAGGGGCGAGAAGTCGACGCTCTTGGAGCTGATCACCCTCTCTTCTAGACTCCAAAATATGCCCTAGGTAGAGAATCAGTGATATCTTCGCCAGCTCGGAGGGTTGAAAGGTGATAACACCTATTTGAATCCACCGATTCGCCCCGCCAGCCTGATAACCAAACCCCTTTAGATAGGTCAGTGCGTTTAAAAGAATACTCAGAAAAAAGAGAAGAAAAGAGATCTTACGCCAGAAGGTTAACGGAAACCGATTCGCAAAGAGATAGAGAGCAAAGCCGGCTCCGTACCAGATAAATTGCCGCTTTAAAAAGTAGAGAGAGTCCCCGTCGTGAAAGTACTCCCCGAAAAAAGAGGAGGCGGAAAAAAGGGTCACAATCCCCCAACAACAGAGAACGAAGAGGGTGAAATCGTACTCTACTTTACTCATTTTTTGCATCGTAGTCCCTCTTTTAAGATGGAACTGAAATACCCATTCAGCTCCACGAAACTCCGTTTTCAACTCTCCAGCTTCTCAGAAAATATCTTTGTTATTCTCTGAGATCGAGTTTTAAAAAGGCTCCCTACTGAACCTTGAGAGAGAGCAGCGCGACGAGGGAGAAGAGAGTTCCCACGATGGTAAAACGGGTAACGACCGTCGTCTCAGCCCACCCCTTCTGCTCAAAATGGTGGTGAATCGGCGCCATCAAAAAGATTCGCTTTCCCGTACGTTTGAAGTGAAACACTTGAATCATCACCGAAAAAACCTCCACGACAAAGACACCGGCGACGATCGCCAGAAGAATTTCCCGTTTGAGTAAAAGAGCGAGAACTCCTAAGAAACCGCCGAGAGCCAACGAACCCGTATCGCCCATGAAGATCTTGGCGGGGTGGCAGTTGTACCATAGAAAGCTGGTACACGCCCCCAGAAGAGCGCCGATAGCGACCGTCGCCTCAGCCGATGAGACGAAAGGTATCTGCAAATACTCGGAAAAGGCGGCGTGACCTGCGAGGTAGGAGATGACCCCCATCGTTCCCAAGGCGATAATAAAGAGAGAGATGGCTAAGCCGTCTAGACCGTCGGTTAAATTAACAGCGTTCGAGGTTCCCACCACGATAAAGACCGCCAGTGGGATCCAAAAAATACCGAGATCAAAAGCGGGGTATTTGTAGAAAGGGAGGTAGATGAGGGTGATTCCGTTACCCTCTTGGGTGATATATATCCAACAGACCACGACGATCGCAATCAGAAATTGCCCTTTTAGTTTCACCCGTGACAACAAGCCGTCAGAGTTTTTACGGCTGATCTTTAGATAGTCGTCGATGAACCCTAGTGTCGCAAATCCGACGAGGGAAAAACTCAGTATCCAGACGTGAACGTTTCTAAAATCCTGCCATAAAAGGACGGAGATAAGCGTCGAGCCAAGAATCAAAAGTCCGCCCATCGTGGGGGTTCCGATCTTTTTAAGGTGGGTCTGGGGGCCGTCGGAGCGAATAGACTGGTTCAGTTTAAACCGTGTCGCCAATCGAATGACCAACGGACCGAGAACCCACCCAAGTATCAGAGCGGTAATCGCTGCCAACGCAGTCCGTACACTGATATAGTTAAACAAATTAATTTCCAGCCAATTCCCGAAAATGGTTTTAAACATATTCCCTCGTTCCTTACACCTTTAAATATCTTCTCTATAAAACAGAGTTCTCTAAAAAAACTCTTTTTCATTTTTACTCGTTATTCTCTGACATCAACTTTTGAGAGGTTTCCACAACTCTTATGCTTCGCTTGAAACGCTCGTTTGAGCATTTCAAAAATGAGAAAAGGAGAGTGGTATAAAATGGAAAAAGAGAGACGAAGTCCCTACTACAGAGTTCGAAAAACCTCTAAACGAGATCAGACTTCATCGAGAAAACCGGTGAGAAAACCAGTGAGAAAATCTGCGAAAAGAGGGGGGGAATCTCAGCCTTATTCAATCGATCAAGCAACCGATCAGGCAACCGATCAAACAAACGGTCTTTTCTCTCTCAGTGTACTCGCCAACTGGTGGATGCCTGTCGCCAACGAACCCTTTAAGTAGAGAAAGTCGGTCGGCTGAATCTCCTTGAAAAGCTCCTCTTCAAGGGGTTCGATGTTCGTTTGGTGGACGACGGGATAGGAGACCGTCTTAACTAGACTCTCCTCGACACTCTTCATCGCCTCACCCACGAGATAGAGAGCGTCTAAAGAGGACTCTTTCAGTCTCTGTGCGACCTCTTCGTGTCTCTGGACACTCACCTCTCCCAACTCCCGCATATCACCGAGAACGACGATTTTTCGCCCCTCCCAATCGACTCTCTCAACAAATTCGATACCGGCGAGAACACTCTGGAAACTCGCGTTATAACTGTCGTCTAAGAGGGTGGGAGCGCCGGGGAGGTACTCCATACGCCCCGTTATCGGTTTTACCTCTCTCAGCCGCTCGGCTATCGTTTTTAGAGGTATTCCAAAAGATTCACCGCAGAGAATCGTGATGAGAGTGTTAAGAGCGTACTGCCGTCCTATCAGTGGCAGAAAGAAATCGATCTCCGTCGTCCCATTTTTGTACGAAAATTCAAACCCTTCGCACCCCCGCTCTCTCAGGTTTTTTAGAGAACCCTCATCAAAGATTTTCACACGACAATTCACACGATCAGAGGTGGGATAAAAATACTCATTCAACCACTCTTCTGTCGATAAAATTCTCTTCTCGCTCTCTCCCTCTTGAACCTCAATTTGTGTCTGAGGGAGGAAGATCTCTCCGTTGGGACGAACGAAGTCGAGAATCTTCAATTTTTCTCGGGCAACCCCCGCCACTCCCCCTAAAAATTGAGCGTGGGAGGCGCCAAGAGAGACGATAATCGCCACGTCTGGTTGAGCGATCTCGGCGAGTTGCTCCATCTCTCCGATAAAGTCGATCCCCAGCTCTAAGACGGCGATCTCCGTCTTCGGTGGAATCTGCAGAAGAGAGAGAGGAAGTCCAATCGATGAGTTTAAATTTCCAGGGGTTGAAAAGGTTGTAAACTGAGTCTCTAAGACGAGTTTTAGCATATCTTTCGTCGTACTCTTTCCGTACGAACCGGTAATCGCTACCACCTTTAAATCACTCAGTTTTTCACGGTATCTCCGCGCCAGTCGTTGAAGAGCCTTTACGGTATCATCGACCACGAAGAGGGAGACACTCACCTCTTCACAGTACTCTTCAAGGTCAAAGAATCGATCGTCACTCTGATAGAAAGAGGACGAAACCACCACGCCGCCCGCACCAGCGTCAATGACTTCAAAAAGAAATTCGTGACCGTCGACCCTCTCGCCCTTAAGAGCGAAAAAGAGGGAGGCGAGTTCAACCTGTCGGGAGTCACAGACGATATGCGAGAACTCGATCTCTCCTCCCGAGACGAAGAGTTTTGCCTCCATCCAGTCGGCACACTGTCTCTTGCTAAAAAGAGGTCTCTCTTGCACCTATCACCCCCTCCTCGAATGTCGAACTCTTCGAGAACAGAAAGGCTATTCTCCCCCTTTCTGAAGTTCAAGGACGAGCATATTTTCCATCTCAAGAAGTTTCAATCCCTCTTCTTCAATAGAGTCTTGGATCCTCTCAGGAGACTCTAAAATACCTACGTCGCGGATCATCTTTTTTTGCAAGTCGACGATTCTCTCTTGCGTCTCAACTAAGCTGTCGATCTCTCCCTCGAGGGAGCGATATCGAACCGACTGCCAGACATTGACAAGAAAGAGGGTCGATAAAAACGTAGGAATCATAAAAATGAAAATGGTTTTTTTCTTAGATGTTGTCATAAAAGATTTCCTCAATTTCAAAGAGTTGAAAGATACCTCTCAAGATATCCTCGCATCTTTTGGAGAAATCTTCTGGGGTATCTCTCCCCCTTTTTCGACAACCTCTTACCTATTTTCAAGCTCTTTTAGATCTACGCCTCGCAAGAGGGAACCTCTCTTCATATCAACCATAACAAACACGCATACCAAGCACTCTCTCTTTGACCCATCAAAGAGAGTATTCTGTCAGCTAATTTTGGGGAGAATCTCTCACGAATCACGAGAGAAAAAATGGGAATCTTGAAAAAAACTGGAGATCGTTCTTGACAGAAATCGGAAAGAAAATTATTCTCGCTCTCATATTATGACAGTTATTCAGAGTAATATTCAAAAAAATTGGTGGCTTCTCCTCACTCTTCAACCCTAGTGTGGAGCTATCTTTTTCAAGAAAGATCAGTGTCTCGACACTGGTCTTTTTTTATGCAAAAAATAATTTCAGGAGATCCGTTTTTAAAAGAAACCAAGAAAAAAACAGACAAAAAACAAGAGAAAAAAACTAAGAAGAGAGCGATACATGCCAAACAGATCCAAAATGCAAATCCAAACAAAATACCGTAAAATACTGGGTGATACGGTGACAGCCATCGGAATTTATCTGCGGCTGCGAGATCAGTTCCAAAACCCCATCTTGCTGGAGAGTTCGGATTATCACGGTGAGGAGAATAGTCTCTCCTTCATCGCCTGCGATCCTCTCGCCTCCTTTACCCTCAAAGAGGGGAAGGTCTGCGAACAGAGAGGTGACGAAGAGAGTCGATCTTTCTCTCTTTCATCCCGAACAGATGCGACTCGACATCTTCAAGAGTTTCTCGACTCCTTTAACCCGGTCTCTGTACAGCACAGGGTTAAAA
>CAZATZ010000017.1:0-15867 GCA_964488175.1 uncultured Spirochaetales bacterium | reverse complement strand
GTCTGTTGTGTCGCCTCAAACATCTTCTCAGCACTCTCTCTTCCTAAGAGGAATTGGACTATCTGCTGAGAGAAGAGTCCCGCAACTCCGACCCCCCTCGCCGTAATAATATTGCCAGCCTCTACGACCGAATCCTCTCCCGTGTTGGTGGCTCCTGCATTTTTCGTTAGATCAATCTTATCTTCAAATCCAGGATAACAGGTAAAGGCTCTATTGCGTAAGAGAGAGGTCTTCTGTCCCAAAACGACGGCGGGGGCGGCACAAATCGCTGCGATCAGCGCACCTCGGTTCGCCGACTTCTCGATCAACTCGATCGCTAAAGGGTTTTCAGCGATGTGGTTGGCACCAGGAATTCCTCCCGGAATGACGATCGCATCGTACTCAATGTCGAGATGTGACGAAGAGAGGAGTTCATCCGCCTCTACGGTGATGTTGTGACCACCTGTGACCCGTTTTTGTGAGAGGGCGAGAGTCGTTACCTCGATCTCCGCCCGCCGTAGATAGTCGACGGGGGTTAACGCCTCGATCTCCTCGCATCCCTCTGCTAAAAATAGTGCAACTCTCTTTTTCATAGGACAAATCTCCTTCTTTCTATCTATCGGATCGCTCTCTCTACGAACTCTCACTCCACCGTTTAAAGATGAGAGAGGTGTTATGTCCGCCAAAGGCGAAGTTGTTACTCATGATATACTCGGTCTCAAGCTCTCTGCCCCCCGAACCAATGTAGTCGAGTTCGCCGCACTCTGGATCTACCTTCTCTAAATTGATCGTAGGCGAGAACCACCCCTTTCGCATCATACCGATACTCAACCACGCCTCTAGCCCACCGCACGCCCCTAGGGTGTGTCCCGTGTAGCTCTTCAACGAACTGATAGGAACGGGACGCTTAAAAACGTTCGCCGTTGCGTGGGTCTCCGCAATATCACCCCTATCCGTCGCCGTTCCGTGAGCGCTGACGAATCCGATCGCATCGGGTGAGAGAGAGGCACTCTCTAGGGCGAGTTCAAGAGCTTTTTGCATCGTCTCTTTTTGCGGTTGGGTGAGGTGGACTCCGTCGGTGTTGGTGCCAAAACCGACGACCTCGGCGAAGATAGTCGCTCCTCTGGCTTGGGCGTGTTCTAGCTCTTCGAGAATGAGGGTTCCCGCTCCCTCTCCTACGACTAAACCGTCACGGTCTAGGTCGAAGGGGCGAGGGGTACTTTTTGGGGTGTCATTGCGGACGGTGGTAGCGAAGAGGGTATCAAAGACGACGGAGTCGGCCAAGTGCAGCTCTTCGGCTCCCCCACAGATCATCATCTTCTGTCTCCCCTCTTTGATCGCCTCAAATCCTAACCCTATCGAGAGGCTTCCCGCCGTACACGCCGTATTGCTCGTTAAAAGTCTCCCCTGAAGTTTGAAAAAAACTCCGATATTGACCGCAGTAGTCTGGGGCATTCCTCGAAGGTAAGAGGTAGAGGTCACTCGCTGGGTAGATGAGTTTTGTAACACTCCGTAAAAATCAAAAAGAGAGTCGATACTTCCAATGCACGACCCGTAGGAGACCCCGACTTCGCCACTGGAGAGAAGTGGATCGTCCTCTCTGATCCCCGCCAGAGCCAGAGCCATCTCCGTCGAATGGACGGCTAAAAGAGAGACTCGTCCCATTCCCCGTATCTTTTTTCTTGAATAGGTCGGCTGGTTGCTCCAGTCGGCGGGACAGGCGAGGTACGTTCTTATCTGGTCGCACTGCTCCCACTCTTTCATTTTTACTACGCCGTTTTCTTCGGCGCGTAATTTTTTTTCAATCTCTTCGGGGGTACTTCCTAGCGGTGAGATAGAAGATCCCCCCGTAATAACAACTCTTTTACTCATGCGATTCCCCCATTGATGGAAATCACTTGTCTTGTAATATAAGAGGATTTATCACTAAGCAGAAAACTAACGAGGTCGGCGACCTCTTCGGGTCTTCCCATTCTACGCAGGGGAACGCTCTCTTTAATCCTCTCCCAAGGGGCTTTATTTCCCATCTCGCTCTCGATGATACCGGGAGAGACGCAATTTACGGTGATCTTACGTTTGGCAAGCTCAATCGCCAACGCCTTGGTGGCTCCGATAAGACCCGCTTTTGAGGCGCTATAGTTGACCTGCCCCCGATTTCCAATCTCACCTGAGAGGGAGGAGAGTGTGATAATTCTTCCCGGCTCTCTTCTTTTGACCATGGGCATGACAAGAGGGTGGACGACGTTGTAAAATCCGTCGAGATTGGTTCGGATAACCGTATCCCAATTCTCAGATGTGAGCGAGGGAAAGGCGTTGTCCGCCACGATTCCAGCGTTGCAGACGACTCCGTAATACGGGCCATTTTCCTCAATCTCCCTCTCTAAAACCTCTCTTGTTTGCTCCCTGTTTGAGATATCGAAACTGACGAGAGAGGCACTTCCCCCGTGTAGACGAATCTCTCTGGCACACTCTTCGGCTCCCGCCTCATCACGGTTATAATGAACGACGACGTCGAAGCCATCGAGACCACTCTGCGTTGCGATGGCAAATCCTATGCCCTTGCTCGCACCTGTTACTAAGACTCTTTTCACGGTTTAAATCCTTTTCTCGGGGAGGAGAATTTTCTGGCTCCCTCTCTCTCTGTCTCGCACTTTATGCGACTATTTTTCACTCTCATTTGTCTCGGGGAGGAGAGAGTCTACGTCCCGTATTAAACTCAACGTTGCTCGGCTAGAGAGCTTCTCTCCGACAAAGGTACTCCCCTCATAGACTCCGACTTTTTGGACATCATCGTATAAAATTTCCTTCATCTGAGTCTGGACTACGTCACCGCAAGAGAACAAATCTTGTTGTGAATGAAAGTTTCTCACACTCATAATAAACCCCAATTTCGGCTTCTTGACTCCTTGGGCTATCTGTTTGATTCCCGAGAGTACGGCGATCGATTGAGCCATATATTCAAAGGAGATCCAGATAGGAATTCCTTGAATCTCTTGATCGAAGAATTCGGCTTGGGAGTGGACATCAACCTCGGTCAAGACGGAGATCGAGTCGAGATCGTAGGAGAGGACTCTATCGAGAAGAAGCATTCGTCCCTGATGGGGGGTGTATCGATAGAGATCGGGTTTTTCACAAGGGAGGATCATAGACTCTTCCTCGTCGTGGTTCGTTCGATAATGAGACTGATGTTACACCCCCCAAAGGCGTAGGAGTTACTCATACACCTCTCGAGTTCTTCCGCCTCTTCTCCCGTACGGACAAAGTTCAGAGAGGGTAAATCCTCTTCTCTCTCTTGGTCAAAAAAGTGGATGGGTAACCGTTTCTCTCTATTGAGAGAGCTAAGTAGAAGCCAACAGAACCCGAGTTCCATCGCACCAGAGGCTCCTAGCGTGTGACCGACCATCGGCTTTGTTCCTGAGCAGAGAGGCATTTTTTCCAAGGCTTTGAAAGCCTCATTCATCGCAATAGACTCCATCGAGTCGTTGAGTCGTGTCCCTGTTCCGTGCAAATTCACGTAATCGATCCGAGGGTTGGAAAGATTTTGGAGACTCTCTCGCATCGCTCGGATAGCCCCCCCTCCCTCTGGATCGGGGGCTGTCGGGTGTTTCGCATCGAGACTCTCTCCCGCAGACGATAAGACAATCCCCTCTCCCTCATCCTCCTTCGAGAGAACAAAGAGGGCGGCTCCCTCTCCTAGGTTAATCCCTACGCGGTTTCGACTAAAGGGGTTGGTGTGGTGTTGATCGACGGATTCGAGGGAGATAAACCCTTTGAGAACGGACTCTGAAATCGTATCGACCCCGCCCGCAACGACTGCGTCGCACAATCCTAGGCGGAGCATCTTTCGAGCCTCAACGAGAGCGCCAGAACTCGAGGTACAGGCGGTACAAACGGTGTAAGAGAGTGATTGGAGTTCGAAGTAATTTTTAATAAAGTCACTGGCCGAATAGGGTTCTTGTTCTCTTAGCTGATATCCGGCGGGGAAGCTCTTCTGCTCGAGGTAGACCGAGAGGGATCGTATCGACTTTTGTGGTCCGTTATTTGTGATTCCGAGAATGACACCGATGCGTTTTGAAGAGAACTTTCTCTTCATCGCCTCAACCGTTTGGCTTATCTCTTGGCAAGCCATTTCAAGGAGTTGATCGACGCGGTCGAGCTGGTCTATTTCGCCAGAGAGAGCGACGCTGTACGACTCGCCGTCGACGGTTAGCTTGGGAAAGGTGGGGGGAGTGGGAGAGAGGATCTGCGATAAAACACCCTCTTTTCCCTGAGCACCGTAGTTGACAACTCCTAAGTCATTTAGATAAATTTGTTCTTTCATATCTCTCTTATATCTCTTTAAAAAATAAAATCTTAATTTTCTCTTCTACTCTACGTAATTTCTTCTAAAAATCTACTTACCACTTGGAATGGCTACCCTTTTTTTACTTTTTTTAATGTCGATCCCCCGTCCCCCTTTTGAGGAGTTTTAAGGCTATATATTGTCCGATTTTTCTGATAATTTACTCGATGAGTTCTCATCTTCAGAGTTCCAGAAGTCAAAGAAATTATACCACTGGTACGGGTGTTTTTGGGTGAGACTCTCCAAGTGAGAGATAAACTCCTCCATCACAATCGATAACTTCTTTTGTCGATCTTTTTTCGAGTGAGTCAAGCCGACAGAAGAGAGATGGAGGTAGAGTCGGTAGGGGGAGAGGGGATCTCTGTCATCGTTGCGGAGAAGGAAGGCGTAAAAAATGGGTGATTCTAGCATAAGGGCTAAAAAGAAGACGCCTTGAGGGAAGGTGGCACTCTCGCCTAAGAAGGAGAATTTTTCGACTCGGTTTGCATTCTTTCTCGAGGTTCTATCACCCGCTATCACAACGACGTCACCTAAGGCCAATCGACTTCGTAGATAGATAACGGTACTTCCTGAGATCTCGTTGGCGTCGACTAAATGCAGCATAGAGTTCGGATTCACCTTTTTCATGAGGGTGTTAAAACGCGCCGCACCAGAGAAATCGACGATAGAGATGAGACCAAATTCTGGTAACGATCGACCGCTTTCTGAGGTGGTAAAAGCGCGTAGTATCTCTATGTTTCCTAAATGAGAGCAGATAATCACAGCACCTCTCTTCTCTGAGACTAACGTATTTAAGTGGTGAAAATCCTCCGTTTGTTCCTCTAGATCTATCTTCATTCGCCCATTCCACGCCATCAACTTCTCGAGAAGTGTAAAGGCAAAATTAAAAAAATGGAGGTAGACATCTCTCGAGGAGGGGGAGGGGATAACTCTCTTCAAGAAACTACGGCTAGCCTCTCGAGTCTCTCTGCTAAAGAGATAGAAGAAGAGAGTGATCGGGTAGAGAATATATTTGAGGACTCTCAGTCCCAAAAGACGGCAGAACCAAAAAAGAAGTTGCATGAGCCACACTCCGCCGGGAAGCTCTCTTTTCTGGGTCCAGTGGAGCGGTTTTTTCATCTACCTCTCCGTCTTTGCGACTCTCTTTTAAGAAGTTTTCCAGAGCGTAAGAGCATCCCCAAGATGAGTTTTATATGCATCAGAGTGATCTCTACGTTGTCATGAAAGAGACGAAAGTGCGAGACTCCCCCCTCAGGATAGACGACCTTGGTTGGAACGAAGAGCATCCGAACCCCCTCCCAGTGGAGTTTGATAAAAACCTCGATGTCGAAGTCCATTCGCTTTCCAAATTTGAACTTGTCAAGGACTCGGAGAGTCTCGGCTAAGGGGTAGATGCGTAGTCCGCACATGGCGTCCTCTATCTCGCCCGAGAGAGTCTCTATCTTGGCGAGGGTGTTGGTTACTCTCCGCCAAAATTTACGATAGTTGGGAATCGTCTCGTCAAAGATTGGCTTGCCTGCGATGAGGTAGTCGGGTTGATCTCGACTGCTCGCTAAGAGATCTGATAGTTGGCTAAGATCGTGTTGTCCGTCGGCGTCGACCTGTAGAGCGTGAGAGTATCCTAGAGAGTAAGCCTCTCTCAAACCGCTCATGACGGCCCCTCCCTTTCCCTGATTTTGGGGGAGAGTGACTAGGTGGGTGCGAGGAAAGAGGGTGAGGATCTCTTGGATCTTCTCCTTCGTCTCTTGGTCGCTACCATCATCGACGATAATGACAGGGAGATCAACTTTTTCTAGCTCCCGTGTCACATTGAGAGCTGGATCTCCGTGGTTGTACAGGGGGATAACGGCACAAAATTTCATATGAATTTTTCCTCATCTCTTCTAGATGTACCCTAGAGGTGGACTTCATTTAATTCTTTCACTCAATCTCGCTACTCAATCTCGGCATTCAATCTCGCCATTCAATCTCGCCACGAGAGAAGGAGGACTTTTTATTCTGTGATGAGAAAAAATGGAAGGAGGCTTTCGATTTAGCGGGGTCGTATTCGATCGAGAGAGAGAGTCTTTCCTCTGGACAGATCGGAGCCATAAACTTTACTCGCCGCATCTTGGCGATCTTTTTGGGGATCCCTTTATGAGAAGAGAGCAGGGTCATAACGAGATCGACCTGAGCGACCCCAGGCAAGATAGGAAAGAGGGGGAAATGGCCGTCAAAATAGCGGTAGTTTTTAGGAAATTCTATTTGAAAGAGGAGTCTCTCTTCATCGATTTCTTGCTTGTGAATGAGTGGGAGAGAGACCAGTTTCTCCGTGTCACTAAAGAGAGATAAAAGAGCTTCTCGAGCGATCTTTCCTATCGAATTTCGGGGGATAGAATCGACGTATCTCCACCTCCCCGCAAGGGTCATTGGATGGAAATATTGACTGAGAAAGGTAGTAAAGAAGAGATTAATCTCTCGTTTCTGACTCTCTTTAAATCTCTCTTGTCCCTTCTGGTTTAACTCGATGGCGACGCCAATTCGATCTCGTCTTCCCTTTAAAACGATCGACGCAACGTCTCGAACCACTCCCGTCTCCAAGAGTCGTTCTTCGAGTTCGGGGAGGGAGACTCGCTTGTCTTCAATTTTCACCACAGAGTCTAATCTTCCCAAGAGGTGAAAATGGGTGGGCGAAATGAGATTTAAACCGTCTTCGAGTTTAAACGGTCTTTGAGCGTCGGCGAGACAGGGAGAGTCGAGAAAGAGACCCTCGGGTCTCTCCTCAAGAGAGAGTTCATCGAGAAGGTGCCAAGGTGAGTCTGGCGAGGTGCGCTGTCCTATGACCCCCGTCTCTGTGCTTCCGTAAAATTCAACGAAGGTGGGAGTGACCTTTTCAAAGAGGGCGTAAGCTGTATGGGCAGTCATGAATCCGGCGCCAGAAAAGAGGTGTAAATCTTCCTTTTTCTTACACCCTATCTCGACGAGTCGCTTGTAGAACGCTGGTGTCGAAACGAGAACGGAGGGGCGATTCTCTAACTCAAAGACTCTGGTAGGGTAGTGGATCTTCTTTTCAGCGATACTCCCTTTGGCGAGGAGGGGAAAGAAGAGGGCAAAGGTTAGCCCGTAAAGGTGGTGGTGATCGGCTGTGGTATAGAAACGGTACCCAGTGAAGTCTTTTTGAAGCCTTTTGGCGAGGAGAAGAAACTCCGCTTCCATCTGATCCCACGACTTCACAATTTGTTTTGACTCTCCCGTACTCCCAGAGGTGTACAAGATTATCTGGGATTCCTCTATTTTAGAGGCTTTGAGCGTCTCGTAAATCTCGAGATTCTCGAGATCGGTTTCTGCGAGGGAGGGATTGAAAATGCAGAGATCGGCACTCTCTTCGTTGTCGCTGAGGAGAGGGTAGGGAAACTTATCTCTCGTCTTCGCCGTGAGAAGACTAGGAAGATGGATCCGTTTTTGCGAGTAAAGAAGGGCTAAAAACCCAATGGTAAAACCTCGGATCGAGTCACATCGAAGAAGGTAATCTCTCTCTTTGTGCTGATCTAATCTCTGTTTTAACTCTGCGATTAAGAGAACGACTTGCTCCCAAGACTCCTCGCCCTTTTCTGAGAAGAAGAGAGGCACTTGAGTACTGGATCTCAGTCGGTCTAACTCCTCAAAGGTTGAGAATTTTCTCTTTTTGTTATCCATTGTTGTTATCCATTTTTGTTCACTCTGTTGTTCTCTCTTGCTCTCGATTAGGGATCTCGATTAGGCGACCCTTTTTTTCACCCGCTTTCTTACCAGCCACTCCCCTGCAAAGATAGCTCCCATGAGAGCGTAGGAGATAAATCCGTTGTACAATACCCACCCCTCATCACTCAAAAAGAGGGTAAGAGTAGAGAGGGTAATATTCAGACAAAAGAAGGCGATCCAGACGTACGTCACCTTTAAGCAGTAGCGCATCATCCTCTCTTTTTGCTCCTCTTCTAGACCCTCTTTTTCGTGTAAAATAGCGATACGATAGACGAAAGAGGGGGGATGAAAGAGCGTAGAGAGAAAGGTTGAAAGAAAGAAGAGAGAGACCCCAATGGGGTACCACTTAATAAAATCTCTCTCTCTCGTAAGAAAAATTACCAAGGCGAGAATCAACGCCGTCAGCGGTGGGATCAGCGGAGACAAACCACTCTTTTTATCGGTTCGCCTCAGAAAATACCCAGAGGCGAGGGCGACAAGTAGGAGTGAAAATAGCCGTGGGTTTAGCTCAAACCGAGTCAGTAAAAGATAGACGATGACTGGATACGCAACTGAGATGATCGCTAAACCTATCCTCATCCTCTCTTTCTCTACTCTCCCGTCGAATCGGATTCGTCGCTCTTCGTGGCGAGCTGAAAAAGGATCTCTACCACGTCTCCAAGAGTTATCACACTTTTGAAATCTTGGGGATCAATCTTCTTTCCGATCTCTTGTTGCATCTGAACAAAGAGGTCGATGACATCGATACTGTCTAGATCCAGATCTTCGAGGACTTTTGCCTCCAAGGTAATCTCCTCTTTGGGGATCTCAAATTCCTTCTCTAAGAGTGTTTGGATTTTTAAGAAAATAGACTCTCTATTCAACTGTTCTCCTCCTCAGATGAGTTGCCCTCTCTGATAAAATCGGCGAGTGTTTTAATCGAAAAAAAATGGCTTCGGCTCTCTTCGTCATCGGCGGAGAGAGAGAGGGAGTACTTCCTCTGAATCGCAATTCCCAGTTCAAGGGCATCGATCGAGTCCAACCCCAATCCCTCGCCAAAGAGGGGGGCCTCCGTTTCGATCTCCTCTGGGGCGATATCTTCTAGCTCGAGGGCTGAGATCACGATCTCTTTTAATTCATCTTCTAATTCTTTCATATTCTATCTCTCTTCTAGGGCCCCTCTTTTAAAAATATTGGGAAAATATATTTACAACGAGGCTATCTCTTTTGGAATCTCGATTTCTTCTTCATTAGCGGTACACTCGTATAAGAGTCTCTCCGTCAACCTCCGTGCGGCGATGGAGCGTGAGACCCCACGGTACTCATCGATAGGAATTGGTCTTTTCGCCGTAACACGACACTCCTCCCAACCCTTTTTGGGGGGACGCGCAAAGAACGAAGCCCCTTTGCCAAATCCTAACCGGTCGCTAGATTCTATATGAATTGGCTGAATTTCGCAACCAGTATAGAGGGCGAGTTGGGCAGCCCCCCGTTTAAATTGTGGATTCTTCTGATTTACGGTACGCGACCCTTCGGGAAATATAATAAGATGGTTTCCTCTCTCCAAACTCAACCGACACTTCTCAAGCAAACTCTCCGCCTCTAAAGAGTTGGGAATATAGAGCCTTTTTGCCAGTCCAAAGAAGAGTGGATTTTTTCTTCTGGCACAATTGACAACGCAGTCGGCGTTGGGAATACGGGAGATGAGAAGGACGATATCTAGGAGGGAGGGATGGTTAGCGCAGATAATTCGTCCTTTTGGTTTTTCTGTTCTCTTTTCTTGCTTTTCTTGCTTACTTGTTTGTTTGAAGTTTTTCCAATCGTAGCTAAATGAGTAGAGTCTGATTGCGACAACTAGCTGAATAAAAAGATTGAACATGAGACTGATGGTAGCACGGAGTGTTCTCTCCTTAGAGAGGGGGTAGACGAGAGAGGCAAGAGAGATCAAGGGAGAGACGACGAGTCGAACCAGTAACCCCCCTAAGAGAAAGGAGATAAGAGAGAAGACTTTCTTGGTCATCAGAGAGAGCTGGAGGAGAGTCATTTCGATTCTCTCTCTATACGTAAGCCAACCCCCTCGGTTGATGTTTCAAAAGCTCGAGAGTCATCGGTTAAAATCCAGCGAATAAAATCGAGGGGATCTTTGATAGATTGTGAACTCTCTTCCGAATTTTCACTCGTAAAAGTACAGTTAAGAGAGAGCCCTTTCTGTTGAGAATCACGGCTAACTATCAGACCAAACGCGTAGGGTAGGGGGGCGGTGTCCACGATCTCTTGGTACGGTTCAGGCATCCACTCTTCACCAAAAAGAAGTAGTACCTTCGAGTCTCTCTCTAATTGTTCTAAGAGAGAGGCGAACGCTTTGATCAGAGACCCCCTCTCTGTGACAATCACACTCATCCCCTCTTGACAATTCTCGTGTATCGAGAGGAGTGAAAGAGGGACATTCGCGAGAGAGGCGGAGAAGGTAGCGGGGGAGATTTCGCCGGTTTCAATCAAGTTGTGGCACATCTTATACCCAATCTGTATCTCGGCGTAAGTACTGACAAAAAGAAGGTATGGTTGGGGCAACTCCTTGGAATCCTCCCTCTCTAGTAGCACGTGCCCCGTTTCAAGAACCATCTTGGTCAACTGACTCAACCGTCTTCTGGCGATGGGGGGGAGATGTTTGAGAGAGGGGGTTCGTTTGCAGGGTTCGATCTCTCTCTCTCCTCGAGACCAAGATTTCCATTCGGAGAGAGATTCTACCCCTGGCGCCCAACCAGCCAGTTTTTCAACGACGCACGTCATTTCTCCCCCCGTTTAAATGACAGGATAGAGTAGTCAAATGGACCGACGTCATCAAACTGCTCGTCGAGAAAGAGACCCCCCGCCTCGATGGCTTCGATAAGTTCACCCGCTGCGTACATCTTGCTATTTCCATTGGCGATCGCAGAGAAGTAGAGTGAGGTGGCGTGTAAAGAGTAGGCGGCAGCGGGATAACGCTGTCTATCCCAGAGAGGCTCCATCACGTAGACTCTCGATTCTGGCTCGATAAAACGGGAGACTTTATTTGCGATAGAGGTAATCTCATCGAGAGAGAAACAGTCTAGAAATTGGCTCATCCACACCGCATCGCAACCGGTGGGTAACTTTCCCTTAGGGTCGAGAATATTTGTCTCATAAAAGGAGACTCTCGGGCTATAACCCTCTTCTTCAACCCTCTTTTTCGCCATCTGGACTTGACCGGGAAGGTCGACAAGGTTGAGTTGGACTTCTGGGTCGTAGTTAACGCAGCTAAGAGCCCATTTTCCAGTATTCCCTCCGATATCCATCAGGTTTTTTACTGGCTTTTGAAAGACGACCTTTAACGCCGCTGTGAAGGCTCCGTCTGAGTAGTGGTGGTCGAAGTTAAACCAGCTCTTTTGAACCTCGGGGGCGAGAGAGGAGAGTCCCTCATAGACCGTCTTCCACGAGCCATACTCTTGCAATCCGACCGGTTTTGACTCCGTTAGGGAGTCGAGAAGGTGAAACATTCCCTTGTAGCAAACGTCGTGAACAAAGTCAAAATTAACCTGTGTCATCTTATCGTTGAGGAGAAAGTACCCGACCTTTCCTAGTATGTAGGAGGTGTTCTCGTTCTCGACCGAACACTTAATCACGTCGGTACTCAAACCCATCTCTAGCAAGACTCCTAAGGCGTAGGGGGAGAGGGAGAGGTGTTCAACCATCTCCTCTTTTGTCGCTCCCTTCTCTTTTTTTTCTTGCAAATAGGCGAGAATTCCAAACTTGAGCAGACCCCTGACCGCTTGAAAGGCGATGGGGGCAAAGCCTAGTTTTTGTGCTTCAAATTTTGCATCAACAGCACTCAGCGAATCATGCGAATACCACTCTTCTAAATTCATTTTCTTTCCTTAATTCTTAGGGTTCTTGTAAAGGACACCTCTAAAGTGACATCTTTTTCGAGGAGAGAGAGTCGTATCTTTTTTTAAAGTAAAAAGAGGATAGTATCTCGACGATTTCTGAATACCTCACGGAGATAATAGTGGGGTAGATATCGTAGAAAAAAGTAAGGAAGAAGAGGTCTTTTGTCAATAAATAAGCTAAAGAATAACCCATAAACAGGAATTAATAACGAATGAAGTTACTCTTAAATAAAACATAATAGAAATAAAATGGAAAAGTGGATTGTCTATTTTAATTATAACCTGTACCCTTCCACGGATGGAAAAAAAAATGATTTATGCGGATGTTCTACTTCAGGCACAATTTTATGACATCGATTCTATGAATGTTGTCTGGCACGGAAACTACACTCGGTTTTACGAAGAGGGACGCTGTGCCTTGCTGAACAAACTAAACTATAACTACGCCGAAATGCAGAGAGAGGGAACTTCGTGGCCGATTGCTACGATCAAGTCTAAGTTTATTCGCCCCATCTATTTACATCAGAGTTTCTACGTCCGTTCTCTCTTAATCGAGTGGGAGAACCGCTTAAAAATACGGTATGTTTTCACCGAGAAAGAGAGTGGAAGAAAGATCCATACGGCGGAGACGACGCAGATCGCCGTCGATATGAAGACAGGAAAAACTCTCTTTGTGACCCCCCGTTCTCTGAGAGAATCGGTTGAGCGAGAGATTGCCCCGTTGGACGATGTGAGAGAGGATAAGTAATCGATGAGTGGTTCTAAAAGACTCTTCGTTTTTATCCTCGCTCTCTGCTGGGGAGAGGGACTCTTCGCGCAAGGAGAGGATCCACTCTTTGACTCTCCTCTGAGTGATTCAACGAGAGAAGGACTCTCTACCACCTTTGAAACGATCCGTTCTCAGCCGTTATTGAGAGCCGATTTCCTTCAGAAGAGACGAGTCAAAAACCTCAACAAAATCTTTGTCTCAGAGGGGACGTTTCTTTTTCAACGAGAGGTGGGGATCGCTTGGCTGAGTAAAATCCCTTTTGAGTCTCTGATGCTGATCACCAAGAATGAGATCATTGAACGAATCGAGGGGGAGGAGATTCGTATCGATCTTAGCTCTCAAGAGAGTCTCGCTGAGGTGGCAACGATGATTCAGGCTCTTTTTGAGGGGGATATTTCCACGCTCTCCAAGCAGTACGATCTCTTCTATCGACCACTCACAAAAAATCGTTGGGAGGTTGGATTCATTCCCCGAGAAGGCGACCTCTTCGATTTTATCCGCTCTATCAAAATTTCAGGAGGAGAGACTCTGTCCTCGTTTCGTTTAGAAGAGACGAGTGGAAACTCGATCGAATACAACTTCTCTAACGTCGAATTTCCAGACCAACTATCTAGTGATGAAAAAGCTCTCTTCTCTTAAAACGCAAATGAAATCTCCCGACAAATCTCTTAACCAATTGTCTCGAAAAACACAGATTCTTATCTGGGTGATCTTCCACGTCTCTCTCTTCGGACTCTTTTTCTCCCTCGGTGAGGCGAAGGTTGAGACCTCTTTGACCTCGATCCTTCCAAGCTCCTCACGTGAATTTACCGAGGTAGAGAGTCGATTGCAAGAGGGATTTGGTGCGTCGATAACCATCTTGGTAGGGGATCCAGAGTTTGAGGTGGTACGCTCTCTCTCAGAGGCTCTCGCTCAAGAGATCCGAGGGGTTGCGGGGATTCGATCCGTCTCTCTCAAACAAGAGGTGGGCGAGAGCGACGAGGTGTTTGATTTTTTGTACGATTACCGCTATCAAATCTTGGCACCAACCACACGAGACTTGTTGCAAAAGGGGGATATTGGTGGGTTAGAGAGGCGTGCGTTTCGAGCGATAAATACCCCTCTGGGGATGAATACCCTCTCCCGTTTAAATCTAGATCCCTACCTCTTCACCAACGAGAGGGTACGCTATCTCCTTACGCTCCCTTTTTGGCAGAGTTCTAGCGGTGCGATGCGTCGTAAAGAGGGGGTTTTATCGAGGGAGTTTGAGGGGAAGTGGTGGGTTCTTCTCACGGTGGCGAGTGACCCCGAACAGGCTAGCTCCAATATCGATGTCGAGACCAACCCCGTGGCTCAAATTATCGAACTATGCGGAGAGGTCTTGCGAGGAGATCCCGAGGCGGAGATCTTGTACACGGGTGTTCCCGTTCACTCCTACTTGAGCAGTCTCAACTCTCAGAGAGAGATTACGCTTATCTCCTCTCTCTCTACGCTCTTTGTCATCCTTCTGATTCTCGCTGTTTTTCGTGGTCTCTCGCCGCTTCTCTTTACCCTCTTTACCATCGGTGTCGCCGGCTTGACGGGGGCGGTGGTAACTCTGCTCTTTTTTCAAGAGATACATATCTTTACTATCGTGCTGGGAACGAGTCTCATCGGAATTAGTGTCGACTACTCTTTTCACTACTTCACCTCGTGGTTCTCTCTTCCCCCCCTCTCTTCAAGCACACCAAGCACACCGACCTTAGAGAGTATTTCATCGAGGCGTCGGCGTGTGATAAGGGTTGTCTTACCGGGTATCTCGATGGGATTTCTTACCACGGTTTTAAGCTATATCGCCTTTTTCTTTACACGAGTTCCCCTCCTTCAACAGGTCGCTCTCTTCTCTATGGCGGGTCTCTTGAGTACCTTTTTGAGTGTGAGTCTTCTCTCTTTTCATCGAAAGCGGGTCTCTCAAAGATCGCAAGAGAGCTGTTTTCGTATCATCGGATACCTAACCTCTCTGCGGATCTCTCTGAGAGAGGTTCCCAAGGGAGTTAAAATCACTCTTCTCGTTCTGATTTTAGGGGGGGCTGGACTCGCTCTTTCACAGACGTCAATCAGTCGCAACATCCAAGATCTCTACTCGCCCTCGCCCGCACTTATTACGGGAGAGAGACGTATCCAAGAGATCACTCAATTTTCACCGCCCCATTTCTTAGTTATCCGAGGGGATAATTTAGAGGAGGTACTCCAGAGAGAGGAGCGTTTTTTAGAGCGAATTGATGGGGTTGATGGCGTCGAGAGGGGGGGAGTGTTGGGGCTAACTCTCTTTCTCCCCTCTCAAAAAAGGCAGAGAGAAAATTACGATCTCGTAGGAGAGAGAATTCTCCCCGTGGTGGACGAACAACTCGACTTTTTAGGATCTCCAGCGGGAAGTTTGGAGAGGTGGAATTTTGATTTTACTCAAAACGCAGACCGTCTCTTGACGTGGGATACGCTACCAGAAGACCTTCCTTACAAGGAGATTTTGGGAGAGCTAAATCTGGGAGAAATCGGAGGTCGGTACTACAACGTGATGCTAGTTCCCGCCTCGTCGGTAACCCCCTCTCTGCAAGAGGTCGTAGAGAGAGATGAAAATCTCTTCTTTATGAGTTCGGCTGCGGAATTGGGGACGGCGGTCTATCAAATCTCTTGGCTTGTGATAAAACTTCTTTTTCTCTCATACGCTGTGATCTGGCTTCTTCTTACGGTACGGTACCGCTGGAAACTCGGTCTGCTTGTCGTGATGATTCCGCTCTTGGCGACCCTTCTGACCCTTACTCTACTCATCGTATTTAAACAGCCTATTACGCTCTTTGTCATCGTCGGTCTCATCCTCGTCTTGGGAATGGGGAGCGACTACGTTATCCTGCTTCTCGAGGGAAAAGAGGAGTCCGACTCCGTCTGGCTGGCGATCACGATGAGCATGTTGACGACCTCTTTGACCTTCGGGTTGTTGGGATTTTCTCAGATAGCACGCATCTTTGGTCTGACGATCGGTATCGGTATCTTTTTGACGTATTTTCTAACGCTTCTGTACCACCCCGACGACCCGCCCTCTCAAGATTCTCTCTAACAATCACTTCTGGGTACTTCTCAAAACTCGAGTTCAAAAAATAACGAAGAGATTTTTGGGTAGGTTCTGACTAGTCACTGGACTCTTTTTGACGGCTGAT